>JAOPWT010000036.1 GCA_025965555.1 Mycobacterium sp. | reverse complement strand
GAGTCGGCCATGCTCGCCGTCGACCACGGCCACGCCAACCGCATGTCGGCCATCAGTCATCAGGCCTACGGGCCGCTGGTCGGTGTCCCACGGATCCTGAAGATGCTGGCCCGCCACGACATCACGTCGACGTTCTTCGTACCCGGCTACACCGCTCTCCGCTACCCCGACGTGATCCGCAGCATCGTCGCCGAGGGACACGAGATCGCCCACCACGGTTATCTGCACGAGGCGATGGCCGGCCTGCCGGTCGCTGAGGAGGCCGCGATCCTCGACCGCGGCACCGCCGTCTTGGAGGAGGTGACCGGAGTCAGGCCGGTCGGTTACCGGGCGCCGATGTGGGAGCTGAACTGGCACTCACCGAAACTGTTGCTGGACAGGGGCTTCCTGTACGACAGCTCGCTGATGGATGCCGACCATCCCTACGAACTCGCCGTCGGTGACGGATCCCTCGTCGAGATCCCGATCCAGTGGGCGCTCGACGACTGGGAGCAGTACTGCTTCGTGCCGGACTTCTCCGGGACCGGGCTGATCGAGAGCCCCGTCAAGGTCGCCGAGATGTGGCGGCTGGAGTTCGACGGGCTGCGCCAGGCAGGAGGCTGCTTCGTGCTGACCAATCACCCGTTCCTGTCGGGGCGACCGTCGCGGGCCGCGGCGCTGGAGGGTCTGATCGACTACGTGTGTTCACACGACGACGTGTGGGTGTCGCACCTCGGCGCCATCGCCGAGCACGTCCGCGGGCTGGGGTTGGAGCCGCGTTCCGTCGCGCGACCGGACCCCGCCGACTTCTAGTGCCGCGCAATCACTCCTCGCGCAGGCGGGACTCCACGAAGGTCTCGACCTTCTCCCACTGCGCGACGGCCTTGGCGTACGGCGCGGCGGGCTTGCCGACCTTGTCGGGTGACAGCACGTGCCCGATGAACCTCCCGAGCGGCTGGTCCTCGTCGAGCGCCTCCTCGACCGCGCTGTCCTCGGCGTAGTCACCGACGTCGCGGATCAACTCGACGGCGAGCTCGAGTTGCTCGACGTCCACCGCATCGGGCCCGTCGGCGATGTCATCGGACAGCGTGCGCAGCACGTAGACGTTGTCGTCTGTGACCTTGATCTGCAGCGAGCCGTCGGTGGCTGCGGTCTTGATGTCGTCGAAGGTGGCGAGATCGGAAAGGTCGCTCTCGTGTTCGTCGGCGAGATAGCGCGCCAACGACCGCTCGGAGCTGAACACGCTGATGCGTCCGTTGCGGCCGAGGAAGATCGGCTGATCGTCCATGTAGCAGCGCAGGGTGTAATACGTCCCGCCGCGAGTCAGCAGCCGGATCGGGTCGATGCCGACGTTCGCCCAGAAGTCCTCGTCGCTGCCGAGAACCTGATCGGTGGCCTGCGCGGCGAGCGCAGTCTCTTCGTCGTCGGTGTCGACCTCGCCCTCGATGACGACGTCCTCGTCCGCCGCCTCGTCTTCGACGTCCGGCTCAGGCGCGGGCTCGGCGAGTTCGGCCTCGGCCTTCTCGGACATCGCGGAGTCCACGTCGGGGATCGTGACGATCGCGTCGATCGCGTCGACCACGCCGTCCCAGCTGCGGGCGATCACTGCTTCGATCTCCGCCCAACGCTTGCGACCGGTGCGGCCCTCGAATGCGTCGAGGCCGCCGCCGAGGGAACCCAGTACCGGGTTTCCGTTGAAGAACTTCGACACCACCGGCAGATCGCACACCGAGCCGATTGCCTGCACCACCGCGAGGGCGTGCAGCAGTGTCTCCACCGACTCCTCGGTCGGCTTCTCGGCGGCCAACTCGGGCACGCCGATCAGGTCGTGCTGCCGGTCATCGCCAGGATCGAGTCGGTGCGCGGACGCGTCCTTCAGCCCCGGCCACGCCGGGTGGTCGGTGAGGTCGTTGTCGGAGTTGGTCCGTACGAATGCCACCAGGTCAGCCACCGATTCGAACCCGTACAGGTCGTCATCCTTGCCCAGGAACGCCTGCCACTCGTCGTCGGCGTCACGCCACGACGGAGCCCACAGTGTGTAGAGATCGCCCTTGGTCAGCCCGAGCCGCACAGGCACGATGTCAGCAGCCATGCGGCACAGCCTAACGACGGTGCCTGGGCGGGTTGCCGTCAGGCGGTTGAGCGTCGAGAGCCCGTCGGCAGAGACGGCGGTACAGGCAAGCCCCACGGTCCACTCGGACGCTGAATCGCGCCGCAAGCTACAGCTATCTCACAACGAGCTCGGATGGACGTGACGCTTCCGTCGCAGCCATCTCGAGTCGAGTTGCCAGCTAAGTGTCGAGCGCACGGTTTTAGCCGAACAGCCGCTTGACCGGCGCAGCGTAGATTTACCTGGTCGGTGTCGGCAACGTTTCGGTAGACTGTGCAATCAATTGACGACTGCGTCAGGCAAACGTCTGGCGGGCGACGTTGCAGGGGTCGGGATGCACGGGGGTGGGTCGACGTTGGAGCGCATTCGATGGTGGTGGGGGCAGCCTGACCACTACGTCTGGTTCAGTTCCTACCTGCACGCGCGGGGCTTGGCGACGATGGCACGCGCAGTACTGGCGGTGACCTCGGCGTCGTTCGCGCTCATCTTCTTCGCGATGCTGTGGAGTTCGGCTCCTCCGGACGGCGTGGTTCGAGTGGTTCTGTCCATTCTGTCCGTCGTCGGTGGCACCGGTTGTGCGGTGCTGTGGGTCGTGCGCTGGCCGACCAAGTCGGAGTCGATCGCCTTCGCCGCCGCCGCCAGTGTCAGCATCGCCACGGCGACCTTGGCTCAGAGTGACCCCACCATCGCCCTCGTCGCCTGCACCGCCTTCGTCGCGGTCTCCGGGTACATCGCCGTCTTTCACACGGCAGTCTGCATGGTCGCCAACGTGGTCCTGGTGGTCGTCGTCCCCGCCGTCCCCGCGGTGGCACTGGTGACGACCCACGGCGTCATCAGAGCGGCGTCCGAGTACGGGCTGGTGCTGGTCGTCAACATCGCGGTTCCGTTCGGCCTCCAGATCCTGGTCCATGCTCTCGGCGCCGACCTGTTGAATGCCGACCGCGACCCCCTTACCGGTCTACTGAACCGCCGCGCGTTCTACGAACGGGTCGGCGAGCTCGTCGCGATACATGGACTGTCGGAATCGCATCTGGTGGTGGCGATGATCGACCTCGACCGCTTCAAACAGCTCAACGACACCGAGGGCCACGCGGCAGGTGACCGGGTCCTCAAGGCGGTAGGGCACGTTCTTCGCGAGCACACCCGCCCGAGTGCGGTCGTCGGGCGAGTGGGAGGTGAGGAGTTCCTGGTCGCCGACGTGTTCGCCGACCCGAGGCAGGCGGCGCTGGGTCAACGTCTCTGCGACGCGGTGGCCGCGCTGCCCCATGCGATCACCGCGAGCATCGGGATTGCCAGCGCTCGCTGCGATCAGTTCGTCGAGCGCCACGACCCGAATCTGGTCATCACCGCACTGATCGCGTCGGCCGACAGCGCCATGTACGACGCTAAACGCAACGGCGGCAATCGGTCCCGTCAACGGGTGGGCCCGCTCGACCAATGCTTCCGCTGAGTCAGCCGCGGGCGAAGAATCGCTGACCGTCGGCGGCCATTCGGCCGAACGCCAACTTGAGCACTGGGGCCAGCGGCTTGAACGGTAAGGCGAACGCACTCCTCGGCTCGATCGCTACGGTCCACGTGAACCGCGTCGAATCACCGTTGGGACCCTCCGGCTCGAGCACGTAGTCCTCGGCGAAGTGCTTGAAGACGGGAAGGTTCGCCTCGTAGACGGTGAACGAATAGCCGTGCCCCTCGTCCCAGCGGAAGAAGCGCTCGTGGACCTTGGTCAACCCTGGCGCGAGGACGACCTCGCGGGTGGTACCGACGCCGAAGGGGCGGGAGCTCAGCCAGTTCACCGCACTGACCGTCGCACTCCAGGCGGCCACTGATTCGTCGGAGGCCAGTGATTCCCAGACCTTCGGCGGCGGCGCGGCGAACGTCTTCGAATAACGGAACACATGGGGCGCGGACGTGAAGAGGCCATCGTCAGCAGGTTCGACCGGGTACCAGCGCGTCATGTCTCACCAGCATGCCAAACGGACCAGTCCGGTCACGGGGCGTTCACGGGATGATGAGTTCATGCGCGCCGTGGTGTTCGAGGAGTTCGGCGGTTCGGTCGACGTCCGGACGGTCGCCGATCCGGTGCCCTCTCCAGGGGGAGTGGTCGTGGAGGTGCACGCCACGGGCCTCTGCCGAAGTGACTGGCATGCCTGGGCCGGTCACGACGACGGGGTGGCGCTCCCGCACGTTCCTGGTCACGAGCTCGTCGGCGTGGTGGTCGCCACGGGCGCCGACGTGGGACGGTGGACGGTCGGCGACCGCGTCACGACGCCTTTCGTCTGCGGCTGCGGCCGCTGCGAGTGGTGCCTGACCGGTCAGGCGCAGGTATGCCCCAACCAGACTCAACCGGGCTTCACGCACTGGGGTTCCTTCGCCGAGTACGTGGCCCTGCACGCGGCCGACACGAATCTGGTCGCGGTCCCGGCCGCCGTCGACGACGCCGCGGCGGCGGGACTGGGCTGCCGGTTCGCCACCGCGTACCGCGCGCTGAGTGCCAGGGCCCACGTCAAGCCCGGGGAATGGGTGACGGTCGTCGGGGTCGGTGGCGTTGGCCTCAGCGCCGTGCAGGTCGCCGTTGCCACGGGTGCCGAGGTGGTCGCCGTCGACCGCACCCCGGCGGCTCTGGCACTGGCCCGCAGTCTGGGCGCAGCGCACACCGTGCTCGCCGATGGATCCGACGTCGCCGCCCAGGTGCACGACATCACCGGTGGGGGCAGCCACGTCGCGGTCGACGCGGTCGGCACACCGGGCACCTGCGCGGACGCCATCCACAGCCTGCGGCGCCACGGCCGTCACATCCAAGTCGGGCTGCTGCCCAGCGTCGGCGGACATCCCGCGGTGCCGATGGACCGCGTAATCGCCTGGGAATTGGACATTCTCGGCAGTCACGGCATGGCCAGCGTGGACTATCCCGACATGTTGCGTCTCGTCGAAGCGGGCACGCTGCGCCCGCAGGACCTCGTCGAGCGCGTCGTCAGGTTGGGAGAGGGCGCCCGGCTCCTGCCGTCGTTCGACACCGCCGCTCCGGTCGGGGTGACCCTGATCGACCCGCGCCTGCCATGACCCGGGTCCCTCACTCCGTGGGGCCGGCGAGAGCCTCTGCGATCGCCTTGCCGAGCGCCTCGGTGCCGGCACTGCCGCCCATGTCGGGGGTCAGAGTCTCCTCGCCGCGCGCCAGGGTGGCTTCGACGGCGGTCATCACTGCCGCAGCGGCGCCGGGCTCGCCAAGATGATCGAGCATCATGCTGGCACACCAGATCTGACCGATGGGGTTGGCGATGCCGCGACCGGCGATGTCGGGCGCCGAACCGTGAACGGGTTCGAACAGGCTGGGGAACCGCTTCTCAGGGTTGATGTTTCCGCTCGGGGCGATACCGATCGTGCCTGTACAGGCAGGCCCCAGATCCGACAAGATGTCGCCGAAGAGGTTGCTGGCCACGACGACGTCGAACCAGTCGGGGTGCATCACGAAGTTCGCCGCGAGGATGTCGATGTGGTACTTGTCCACCTCGACGCCGGGATACCCGGCGGCCATCGCCTCCACTCGCTCGTCCCAGTACGGCATGGAGATGGAGATGCCGTTGCTCTTGGTCGCCGAGGTGAGGTGCCTCTTCGGACGGCTCTGGGCCAAGTCGAAGGCGTACTTGAGGATTCGGTCGACTCCGGTGCGGGTCATGATGGTTTCCTGTATCACCACTTCGCGATCGGTGCCGTCGAACATCCTGCCGCCGACGCTGGAGTACTCGCCCTCGGTGTTCTCCCTGACGACGAAGAAGTCGACGTCGCCCGGCCCGCGGCCCGCCAGCGGACTCCTGACACCGGGCATCAGACGCACCGGACGTAGGTTCACGTACTGGTCGAAATGACGGCGGAACTGCAGCAGGCTGCCCCACAACGACACGTGGTCCGGTACTACGTCGGGCCAACCGACGGCGCCGAAGAAGATCGCATCGAAGCCGACGAGTTCATCGAACCAGTTGTCGGGCAGCATCTTGCCGTGCTTGGCGTAGTAGTCGGCGCTGGAGTGGTCAAAATGCTCGTAGGCGAGGGTGAAGTCGAAGGCGGCTGCCGCGGCGTCCAGCACCCGCAGTCCCTCTGGCACGACCTCGGTGCCGATCCCGTCACCTGGGATCACGGCGATGCGGTAGGTGTTCGGCATGGTCGTTCTTCCCTTCGCGGCGGTCAGTGCTCGACGTTGTCGAGGCTACGCAGTCGTCTCCCGATCGCTGGCAGGGACTCGGCCGCCTACCCCGTCGGACGCCAGAACCCCTGAAACCCCTGCCCCGCGTTGCTGGTCCGGATCGGCGAGAGCTTCACGGGGTCGCCGGCCTCGATCATCAACCCGTTTCCGACCACCATCGCGACGTGGCCGTCCCACACCGCCAGATCACCGGGTCGCAGCGACGCCTGATTGACGGCGGATCCGATGTCCTGTTCCTGGGCGAGCCGCGGAAGGTCAAGTCCGGCTTCGTGATACGCCCACTGCGTCAGACCGCTGCAATCCAGTCCGACGCCGGGCGTCGTCCCACCCCAGTCATAGGGGACGCCGAGTTGGGTCAGCGCGTGACGGACCGCGCTGGCAGCGACCGCATTGGGTGCGGTCGCTGTGCTGCCGTCGGGCAGCTGCACGCCGACGCCGCTGCCGAACATGCCGGGATCGGCGAGCGGCCGCGCTTCATCACCCGGCGGGCCCGCCGCGTCGGGGCGGGAACCGGACGAGCCGAGGTCGGCGGGCGGCAACCCACCCAGTCCGGCCCCGACACCCGAGCCCGCACCCGACCCTGATCCGAGGCCACTACCGAAGCTGGGCATCGCGCCCATCGGCAACGTCGGCATCGCGCCGGGCGCCGCTCCGTCCACCGCCGACTGGTGCCCGTCGAGTTCTGCTCGCAGATCCTCGATCACGCCCGTGGCCTCGTCGAGGGCTCGCTGGGCCTCCGTGATGAGCTCGTCCGCCGTGCCGGGGTCATCGAGCTCGGACTCGAGTACTTCGGCACGGGCCTCGAATTCGTCGACGATCGCCTGAAGGCGCGTCCGAGCACGGGCCACGGCGTCGGCGGCGTTCGTCGTTGCGGCGCCGAGCCGGTCGGCCCGGGCTGCCAGCGCCTCGATGGTCGCCACCGTCGTCTGAGTGAAATCGGAGGCGGCCGCACCGGCGTCGCCCGCCCAGCGCGTGCCCTGCCACGACCGCTCCGTCGAGACCGCGACATCGGCCAAGGCATTGCGGATGCCGGACAGCGCAGCCGCAGCCTCTGGCGTGCCCGTGCCGACCATCGCCTGCAGCTCGCGTAGCGGAGCGGTCAGTCCGCTCACCAGGGGGCTCGCCACCGGCTAGGCCTGCATCGGTGAGATTGCCTGTCCCGCAGCACTGTCTGCGGCCGCATAAGCATGGGCAGCCGCACCCGCGACCGAGGCCGCTGCGGCGAGGCGCTCGGCCAGTTGCGTCGCGTGGTGCGCCTCCTGCCTCAACGCCCGATTCAGCGCGGCCAGAAATCCGGCCCCGACCGGGCCGAAGGCGTCGACGGTCACCGTCGCGGCGGTCAGTTCCGCGGCCACGGAGGTGAGGTCATCGGCGTGACGACGGTGGTCGATGCTGAGCCCATGGATGTCGGACGTATCGGCGATCATGCGGTTATGACGTCGGCCGGAGCGCTCCGGTTCCATTAGGGTTCGACCGCATGGACGTCCGCGTTGTCGATCACCCACTCGCCGCTGCCCGGTTGACCACCCTGCGCGACGAGCGCACCGACAACGCCGGATTCCGGGCTGCCCTGTGCGACCTGGCGCTGATGCTGGTCTACGAGGCCACGCGCGACGCGGTCTCCACGCCCGTTCCCATCCGCACCCCGCTGACCGAGACCGTCGGGTCGCGCCTCGCGTCGCCACCCCTGTTGGTGCCGGTCCTTCGGGCGGGCCTCGGGATGGTCGAGACGGCGCACCAACTGATTCCAGAGGCCAAGGTCGGGTTCGTCGGGGTCGCCCGTGACGAGGAGACCGCCCTACCCACGCCCTACCTGGCGTCACTTCCCGACGACCTCAGCGCTACGCCGGTGTTTGTGCTCGATCCGATGGTCGCCACCGGCGGATCGATGGCGCACACGCTCGGCCTACTGCACGCCCGTGGCGCCGTCGACATCACGGCAGTGTGTGTGGTGTGCGCGCCGGAAGGCATTGCGGCGCTGGAGAAGTCGTCACCAGATCTGAAGCTCGTCACCGCCGCGATCGACGACGGACTCAACGACATCGCCTACATCGTGCCCGGCCTCGGTGACGCGGGAGACCGTCAGTTCGGCCCGCGCTGAAGCAAGCCGACCACGTCGGCCCGCAGGACGTCGAGCAGCCGCACGGCATCCGCGCGTGCGGCGGGCACGTCGTCTCGGGGTGGCAGCCGAATCTCCAGGTAGGCCTTGACTTTCGGCTCGGTTCCCGACGGCCGGATCGCCACGCGCACCGTGTCGCCCGTATAGATCAGCGCATCGGTGCGGTGTTGTCCGCGGCGGTCCAGCAGGTCGGTGACCTGCACCGGTTCGTCGCCGAGGCGCGCAGGCGGCTCAGCGCGCAGGCGGTCCATCAGGGTCGCGTCGCCCG
>JAOPWT010000019.1 GCA_025965555.1 Mycobacterium sp. | reverse complement strand
GTCTGCAGGTTGCGGTCGTTGACCCCGCACGCGCTCATGAATCGCAGCGCACGGTCGATCTCGGCGGCCAGGGCCTCGTACCGGGCGCCGGCGGGCGAGGTACGGACGAACTCACGGTTCCAGTCGTGCACCGACTCCAGCGACGCCAGTCCCGATGACGTCAGGGCGCGCACCAGGTTCATGGCCGCGCTGGCGTTGGCGTAGGCGCGCACCAGGCGTGAGGCATCGTGGTCGCGGACCGAGGCGTCGGGCGCGAACCCGTTGATCATGTCGCCGCGGTAGGACTTCAGCCCAAGCGCGTCGATGTCGGCCGAGCGCGGCTTGGCGTACTGCCCCGCGATGCGGGCGACCTTCACCACCGGCATGCTCGCGCCGTAGGTCAGCACGACGGCCATCTGCAGCAGCGTGCGGATGTTGGCCCGGATGTGCGGCTCGGTGTTGTCCACGAAGGTCTCGGCGCAGTCGCCACCCTGCAGCAGGAACGCCTCACCACGTGCGACGTCGGCGAGGTGGCCCTTGAGTCGCTCGATCTCCGACGGCACCGTCACCGGCGGCACGCTCTCCAGGACCGTCCGCATCGCCTTGGCCTGATCGGCGGGCCAGCTGGGTTGTTGGGCGGCCGGCTTGGCCAGCGCGGCATCGAGCCGCTCGCGCAGGTCGTTCGAGAGCGGCGGCAGCTCCGGCAGCTGGTCGATGGGTACGTCGACGGTCCAGTTCACCCGTCTATGGTAACCGCGCGCAGAGGCGGTCCTGACAACCCGTACCTACCCATCACCGCAGTTCAGGCGCGTGCCGCCCAGGCGCCGTCGTCTTCGCCCTCGTCCGGGAGGTGCGCCGTCATGAGGCGGAACCTGGTCAGGTTGTGCTGGGCGTCGACGAGGGCGTTGTGTGCGTCGCGGGGACGCGGCGGCATCCGTGGCGAGCCGCGCTCCTCCCAGAACTGCCGCAGTTCCCTGGTGAACCTGGGGATCGCGGGCGGCAGGTCGGTCATCGGCCCCCAGAGCTGGCAGAGCACGACGTGGTCGTAGGCGCCCACCCACGCCCAGAGTTCGATCGTCTCGTCACCGTCGATGTCGAAGAAGTCCTCGAGGTCCGAGCGGATCTGGCGGCGCGACCGCCACAGCTTCGACGCAGGTGGCGGAAGTTTCGGGAGCACGTGCTTGCGTACCCACGCCCCAGCCCGGTCCGGGTCGAATTCCGTTGATACAGCGTAATATTCGCGGCCGTCCTCGGCTGCCACGCCGATCGAGATCAACTCGATGGTGCGGCCGTTGTCGATGAACTCGGTGTCGTAGAAGTACTTCATCAGGCCGCTTCCGTGGTCGCGGCGACCGGTGCGGGTGCCGGGGCCGGGTGGACCTCACGGTCGAGCTGGGCGTTGACCTCGTGGTCGTCGGGAAAGTGCGGCTCGCCTGCGATGACGTGCTGCAGCCAGAGCTTGGCCTGGACGACGGGACGGCGCTGGCGTCGCTCCCGCTCCAGCGCACGGTGCATCTTCTTGGGCCGCTTGCCGTAGCGCCACCGCGCCCATGGCGCGTGTGGGCGCGAGAGTCGTCCCGCGCCGATGAGCAGCAGGGGTGTGATGAACATGCCGATCAGCCCCGTCCACACCTTGCCCTTGAGCAGCACCATCACGGCGAGCAGCAGAGTGATCAGGGCGATCCCGACGACCGTGGCCCTGGCCAGCAGCGTCTGATCCTCCCGCCAGATGTCGATGTCGAAGAAAGACAGCGGATTGAAGCCGAGGATCAGCAACCCGGCCACGGCGATGGCGGCGAACACCGCATCCACGGACGTCCGGCCGTCCTCGGACCAGTACACGTCCTGGAGGTGCAGGATCAGCGCGAACTCGTCGAGCACCAGGGCCGCCCCCATCCCGAAGAAGATTGCGGCTGCCGTGAATTCGGCCACACCACCGTCTACTGCGAGGGTCACCATGGTTACCCCGGAGATCATGACGAGGATGACGCCGATGACGACGTGGTGGATGTGGACCGTGCCGTGGCCGATATTGCGAGGTTGCCACCACTTGGGAGGTGTGTCGTTGGCCTTGTTGTTCTCGTTGTGGCGGATGTACCGGACGATCGTCCGGGTCACCAGGAATGTCAGCAGGAACGAGATCAGGCACCACAGCAGCGGCAACCGGCCCGGCGGGATCGCCAGGTCGAACCCGAAGTCGAATTTCCAATCGTCGAACACGGGCAAAACTTACGCCGAGGGGCGCGCGTCGTGGAGCGGATGGTCGCCGACGCGCCGACGAGCACCGATACTCTTGTCCGCGAGATGAGAATTCCGCAGTCGCCCAGCTGGGCGCGGTGGCCAACCGTGGCGTGGCGGCTGTTTCAGTTGCTGACCGTCGCGGCAGTGGTCTGGGCGGGCTGGCGTCTGCTGGCCACGACTCCATACCGCATCGACATCGACGTCTACCGGATGGGCGGCAGAGCCTGGCTCGACGGGACGTCGCTCTACCGCGACGGGGTGCTCTTCCACACCGAGGCGGGCCTGAATCTGCCGTTCACCTATCCACCGCTCGCGGCGGCTGCCTTCTCCCCCTTCGCGTGGCTGTCTCTGGACGCGGCGAGTGCGACGATCACCGTCATCACCTTCGCGTTGCTACTGGTCACGACGATGATCGTGCTGACCCGGCTGAGGGTGTGGGAACAGTCGGCCGCGATCTCGGGGCCGGCGTGGCGCAGGCGATGCTGGCTGGCCGCGGCGATCGTCGCCCCAGCGGTGGTCTACCTGGAGCCCATCCGGTCGAATTTCGAGTTCGGCCAGATCAACGTCGTCCTGATGACGTTGGTGATCGCCGACTG
>JAOPWT010000628.1 GCA_025965555.1 Mycobacterium sp. | reverse complement strand
GCGAGGAACACGACGTCGGGTTGACGGTCGGTGATCGCGGCGACGGCGACGGCGACGTCGAGGCCGAAGTCGTCGGACCGGTTCGCCTCCAGCCAGTCGGTCTGGGTGCCATCCGAGATGATGGGGTGCATCGAGTAGGACGGGACGAACCCGATTGCGCTGCGGCCGGGACCGCCGAACGCCTGAAGCAGCTGCTGCAGAATCTCATTGGAGCCGTTGGCCGCCCACAGGTTCTCGGTGGTCAGTTCGACACCGGTCTGCACGCTGAGATAGGACGCGAGATCGCCGCGCAGCGCGAGTGCGTCGCGATCCGGGTAGCGGTGCAATTCGGACGCGGCGTCACGCACCGAGGCCGCGACGTCCTCGACGAGCGCCTGCGTCGGTGGATGCGGGTTCTCGTTCGTGTTGAGTCGTACGGGAACCGAGAGCTGTGGTGCCCCGTACGGCGACTTGCCGCGCAGGTTGTCCCGCAGCGGAAGGTCGTCGAGGGTGATCTTGCGGACGCTCACCACTTCTCCGGCCTCATCCCCGAGTCGATGCGCTCCGGCCCGCCGAACCTCCGTCGGACCGCCTCGCCGTGCGCGGGCAGATTCTCGGCCTCGGCCAGGGTGATGACATAACCGGACACGTCCTTCAGCGCCGCCTCCGTGTAGTCGACGACGTGGATGCCGCGCAGGAACGTCTGCACCGACAGTCCGCTGGAGTGGCGCGCGCATCCCGCGGTGGGCAGCACGTGGTTGGAACCCGCGCAGTAGTCACCGAGGCTGACCGGCGACCAGGGACCCACGAAAACTGCTCCGGCAGAACGCACCCGGGCCGCGATGGCCGCCGCGTCGACCGTCTGGATCTCGAGGTGCTCGGCCGCGTAGGCGTTGACCGTTCGCAGTCCCGCGTCGAGATCGTCGACCAGCACGATGGCCGACTGGCGTCCGGTGAGCGCCGCCGTCACACGTTCGCGGTGCACGGTGGTCCTCAGCTGCGCCGCCACTTCGGCGTCGGTCGCGTCCGCCAGCTCGGTGCTGGTGGTGACGAGGACCGATGCGGCCATTTCGTCGTGTTCGGCCTGGCTGATGAGGTCGGCGGCGATGTGGACGGGGTCGGCGGAGTAGTCGGCGAGGATCGCGATCTCCGTCGGTCCTGCTTCGGCGTCGATGCCGACCTGCGAGCGGCAGATCCGCTTGGCCGCGGTCACGTAGATGTTGCCAGGGCCGGTGATCATGTCGACCGGTGCCAGTTCCGCACCGTCGGTGTCGGTACCGCCGTGAGCGAGCAGCGCAACCGCCTGAGCACCGCCGACGGCCCACACCTCTTCGACACCCAGCATGCGGGCGGCGGCCAGGATCGTCGGGTGCGGAAGCCCGCCGAACTCGGCCTGCGGCGGGCTCGCGATGACCAACGAGTCCACGCCCGCGGTCTGAGCGGGCACCACGTTCATCACGACGCTCGACGGATAGACGGCGTTGCCGCCGGGAACGTAGAGGCCGACGCGCTCGACCGGTACCCAGCGCTCGGTGACGGTCGCACCCGGCGCCAGTGTCGTCGTGCTGTCGGTGCGCCTCTGGTCGGCGTGCACGGCACGCGTCCGCTCGATCGCCACCTCGAGGGCGACGCGGACGTCGGGGTCGAGTTCGGCCAGGGCCGCGTCGAGGCGGCTCAGAGGTACCTGGACGGTCTCGGGACGCACTCCGTCGAAGGTCTGGCCGTACTCGAGGGCAGCGGCGGCACCGCGCTCGATGACCGCATCGACGATGGGCCGCACCTTCGGTACCACCGCGTCGACGTCGACTCCACCGCGCGGCAGCACTGCACGCAGCCGGGCGGCGGACAGCTGCTCACCCCGCAGGTCGATGCGGGCCATGAGCACGGACGAGTCATTCACGCCGTCTATTGTTCCAGGCAGCACAAATCAGAATCCGGGAGCCGCCATGTCGCCGTCAACGTCACGGGAAGAACACCCCAACCACGCGCCTGGCGTGCCGATGATCGTTCCGGTATGGCTGGAACGGTTTCAGATCAAGTACGTCAATCCGCTGCTCCGGCCGCTGTCGAAGCGGATGCCGGGCTTCGCGGTCATCAAGCACCGTGGCCGCACCTCTGGCAAGGACTACGAGACCATCGTCACCGCGTACCGCAAGGGCAGTGTGCTGGCGATCGGGCTGGTCCACGGCAAGACCAACTGGGTCAAGAACGTCCTGGCCGCGGGGCAGGCCGACATCCACGTCGGCCGCAAGGACCTGCATCTGGTGAACCCTCGGGTGCTGCCCGCAGGCACGGTCGACGCCACGCTTCCGCGCATCCCGCAGATGCTCGCGAAGCGCCAGGGCACCTTCGTCGCCGACATCTCCTGAAATACAGGACCGTCGGCTGCCTGATTCGCTATTTGCAGAGCTCGGCCACTTTGGCATTTTCGGCGTCTGCGGCGCGCAGCCGGGCCGCTTGGTCGGGATCGGTGTTGGGTGATCCCGCGGTCGCGGCCGCGCCGATGTCCAGCAATGTGTTCGCAAACTTCTTGACGGCGTCGGCCACCGCGGCTGGTGTCGCCGGGTCGAGGCGGGCGATCAGATATTGCCCTCCGTCGGACAGGGAGAGTCGCGCGTTCGCGGCTACCGCGAGCGAACCGGTGACGTCACCTTCTCCGCCAGGGCTCTGCAGGTTGGTGTTCAAGGAGATTCCCTTGCGCACGACGTCCGCCGCGGCACACACCGCTGTCTTCGCGTCGTTCTGCTGACCGGCCGTGTAATCCGATGCGGCCGGCGACTCGTGGGCGGGCCGAAGGGCCGTCCATGCCGAAAGTCCCAGCGCGACCAACGACAGGATCACGGCGATGACAGCCAGCACGCCACCTCGCCGTGGCCCATTTTGGGTCTGGTGACTCGGAGGCGCTTCGGTCGACGACATGACGCGATCGTAGTCGTCGTCGATCTCGATCCCGGTTTGCCAACACGCCGACGGCCCGAGCTGAAGACACGCAGTCGAATTGCTGGTTAGACGTCGAGGCCGATGTCGAGTACCCGCACCGAGTGGGTGAGCGCCCCGACGGCGAGGTAGTCCACACCGGTCCCGGCGTATGCCGCCGCATTGTCCAGCGACAGGTTGCCCGACGACTCCAGCTTCACCCCGGGGGCGCGGGCCACCCGGCGCTGGACGGCCATCTGGGTCATCCAGACCGGAAAGTTGTCCAGCAGGATCAGCGGACTGACGCCGAGGTCCTCGCCGAGAACCTCATCGAGTTGTTCGAGTGAATCGACCTCGACTTCGACCGGCACGTCGGGAGCCACCTCGCGCACGGCGCGAAGAGCGGCGACCACCGAGCCGGCTGCTGCCACGTGGTTGTCCTTGATCAGCGCCGCATCCCCAAGGCCCATGCGGTGATTGACGCCACCGCCCACGCGGACCGCGTACTTCTGCAGCACGCGCAGCCCCGGCAGCGTTTTGCGGGTATCGCGAATCTCGGCGCTGGTCCCCTCGACTGCCTCGACCCATGCCGCGGTGGTACTGGCAATGCCCGAAAGATGGCAGACCAGATTCAGCATCGTGCGTTCGGCGGTCAGCAGACCTCTGGTCGGCGCCTCGAGCACCAGCAGCGCGTCGCCGGGCGCGAGCCGGCTTCCGTCGTCGATGCGGGAGAGAACCCCGTACTTCCCCGCGCCGATCACCTCGTCGAGGACGAGCAGCGCGATGTCCACGCCTGCGGCGACCCCGGCCTGCCTGCTCACCATGGATGCCTTCGTGGTGGCGTCGGCGGGCACGGTCGCCAGCGAGGTGACGTCGGGTCCGTACCGCAGATCCTCCGCAAGCGCGCGTGCAACCGTGGCCCTTGCCTCGTTCAGTTCGTCGTCGGTGAGTTCCATCAGCAGCACACCTGGGCCTCGAGGTCGACCGCAGGCACACTGCCGGAGCCAAGCCGGACGCTCGCGCTCACCGCACGCGCGGGATCGCGGTCCGGGTGATCGGCCCGATGGTGGCAGCCGCGCGACTCGACCCGCTCCAGCGCGGCCACCACGACCGCGGACGCCGTGACGGTCAGCGCGGCGTCCTCGAACGCCGCGCGGTCGGTCAGGTCCCCGACTGCGGCCGTACCGAGGAGTTCGGCCGCCTGACTCAATCCCATCGCGTCGCGCACCACCGAGACGTGCCGGGTCATGGTGCGCTGCAGTTGGGGCCGCGGCAGCGCCGCTCGGTTGACCGGCTCGAAGGTCGCGCGCGGAGGGGGTGCGTCCGCGGCGTGGTCAGCGGCGCCTGCGCCGGTCCGGCGGCCGACGACGAGACCCTCCAGCAGGCTGTTGGACGCCAGCCGATTGGCGCCGTGCATGCCGGTGCGGGCCACCTCACCGGCGGCGAACAGGCCCGTCAGTTCGGTACGCCCGTACACGTCGGTCACCACTCCACCGCAGCTGTAGTGCGCACCGGGCACCACGGGGATCAGCTGTCCGGTCGCGTCGACACCTGCCGCGAGGCACGCGGCATTCACCGTCGGGAACCGTCGCGCGAAGTCCTCGACGCCGCGCGCATCGAGATAGACGCACGCGTCACCGGTCTGGGAGAGCCGTTCGTCGATGGCAGCGGCCACCACGTCACGGGGGGCGAGATCGCCCATCGGGTGGACGCCCGCGGTCACCGAATCACCGCGCGCATCAACGAGAATTGCACCTTCGCCCCGGAGCGCTTCGGTGATCAGCGGTCGCCGCCCTCCAGCGTTCCCGTCGAACAGCATCGTCGGATGGAACTGGATGAACTCGATGTCGCTCACGGGCAGGCCTGCCCACAACGCCAAGGCGATGCCGTCGCCCGTCGACCCCTCCGGGTTGGTGGTGGCCGAGTACAGGTGACCGAGGCCTCCGGTGGCCAGGATGACCGACGGGGCGTGGATGACACCGAGCCCATCGTCGTTGCGGACGAGCACCCCGGTGACGGCCCCCGCTTCGTGAAGAACCTGTAGCGCAACGTGATTGCGTCTGATGTCCAACATGGCCGCGGCGTGGTCGAGGGCGCGCTGCACCTCGGCGCCGGTGGCGTCGCCGCCCGCGTGGATGATGCGCCGTCGGGAGTGCCCACCCTCGCGCGTCAACGACCACTGCCCGGGTGACACTTCGTCGAACCGCGCGCCGACGTCCACCAACTCGGCGACGGCGGCGAATCCGTCGGCGACGATCGACGTCACGGCATCGGCGTCGCACAGGCCGCCGCCTGCGGCGAGGGTGTCGGCGACGTGCGCCTCGATCGAGTCGTCGGTCCGTGGCACCACGACCGCGATGCCACCTTGGGCGTAGAAGGTCGCGGTTTCACTGGCCTTGCTGAGCAGCACGACCTTGCGACCGCGGCGGTGCGCCGCCAGCGCCGCGGCAAGTCCCGCCACACCGGTGCCGACGACGACGACGTCGGCACGCTGCTGCCAGTAGCCGGGACCACCGCAGGAGGGTTTACTCATTCCCCGCCGCCGGGTTGGCCGATCTCGATCATGCGCTGCACGCTCGCACGCGCCAAGCGCGCGGTGTCCTCGTCGACGTGCACCTCATCGGCGCCCTCGACGAGGCAGCGCAGCAGCGCTGCGGGAGTGATCATCTTCATGTAGCTGCAGGACGCCCGATCGTTGACGGCGCGGAAGTCGACTTCCGGTGCGGCGCGGCGCAACTGGTGCAGCATGCCGACCTCGGTGGCCACCAGGACCTGGCGGGCCTTGGTCTCACGAGCAGCGTCGAGCATGCCGCCGGTGGACAGGATCTTGACGCGATCGTCGGGGAACGCGCCCTCTCCTGCCAGGTACAGCGCCGAAGTGGCGCAGCCGCATTCGGGATGGACGAACAGTTCTGCATCCGGGTGGGACTTCGCCTGCGCGGCGAGTTCGTCACCGTTGATCCCGGCGTGCACGTGGCATTCGCCCGCCCAGATGTGCAGGTTCTTGCGGCCCGTCACCCGGCGGACGTGGGCGCCGAGGAACTGGTCGGGGCAGAAGAGCACCTCGCGGTCCTCGGGGATGGAGGCCACCACCTCCACCGCGTTGGACGACGTGCAGCAGATGTCGGTGAGTGCCTTCACCGCGGCCGTGGTGTTGACGTAGGAGACGACGACCGCGTCGGGGAACTCGTCCTTCCACGCCCGCAGTTCGTCGGCGGTGATCGAGTCGGCCAGTGAGCAGCCTGCCCGCTGATCGGGAATCAGCACCGTCTTGGCGGGGCTGAGGATCTTGGCGGTCTCGGCCATGAAGTGCACTCCGCAGAACACGATCGTGCCCTCCGCTGCCTCGGCCGCGATCCGCGAAAGGGCAAGCGAGTCGCCGACGTGATGGGCCACGTCCTGGATGGCGGGCAGCTGGTAGTTGTGCGCCAGAAGCGTGGCGTTGCGCAGCTCGGCGAGGCGCCGCACCTCCGCCGCCCACTCGCCGTCGGCGATCACTCCGCCGTAGCCGGCGGGGCCGTTGGTGATCTGCGTGGCCCAGCCGCCGCGGGACTCAGCGGTGAGATCCAATACCGTCATGGCCGTCTCCTTTGATCCTGACGGGGTTTTCGACTTATGATCGAAAACATGCCTGATATTAGCACTGCACACGAAGTGCTCGCTGTCGTGTTTCAAGTTCGGCAGCTGTCATCGCCAAACCCGCAGCTCAGCGTCCTGCTGTGGGAACGGGCGATGGATCCGCAACGCGGTGCGTGGTCACTGCCCGGCGGACGACTCCGTCACGACGAGGACATGACGAGTTCGGTTCGACGCCAACTCGCCGAGAAGGTCGACCTGCGGGAACTGACCCACCTGGAACAACTCGCGGTGTTCTCCGACCCGCGACGCGTCCCCGGCCCGCGCACCATCGCGTCGACGTTCCTGGGGCTAGTGCCCTCCCCTGCCACCCCCGAACTACCGCCGGACACCCGCTGGCATCCGGTGAGCGCCCTGCCGCCGATGGCCTTCGACCACGGACCGATGATCACCCACGCCCACGCAAGACTGATCGCGAAGCTCTCCTACACCAACATCGGATTTGCTTTGGCCCCAAAGGAATTCGCACTCTCAACGTTGAAAGACGTTTACGACGCTGCGCTGGGCTACCCGGTCGACGCCACCAATCTCCAGCGCGTGCTGGCCCGACGCGGGGTGATCGTCCCCACCGGCACCACCGCGAAGTCCGGCCGAAACGGTGGCAGACCGGCCGCGCTCTACCGCTTCACCAAGGCGCAATACCGGGTCACCGACGAGTTCGCAGCGCTACGCCCACGACATGAAACGCGCGCCTAATTGGATTTAAGGTTTTCTTAAGAGACAATGGCCAAATGGAGTCTGGCAGCGCAGCCGTTTCGACCGGTGCCGAATGGATCGGACGGCCGCCCCACGAGCAGCTGCGCCGCAAGTCGCGCCCGATGCTGCCGGAGGCCGATCCGTTCTACTTTCCGCCCGCGGGGTTCGAACACGCCAGGCCCGGCACGGTGCTGCGGTCGCGCGACGTCGAGCTCGCGTTTCTGGGCCTGGTTCCGCAGCAGCTGGCCGCGACGCAGCTGCTCTATCGCTCGACCGACCTCAACGGCCTGGCACAGGCCACCGCGACGACCGTCGTCGTACCGGCCGACCGGCCCGCAGGCAGCAAGGGGCCGATCCTGTCGTACCAGTGCGCGATCGACGCGGTCGCCGGAAGTTGCTTCCCGTCCTACGCCCTGCGTCGCGGCGCCAAGGCCACCGGCGCCCTCGCACAGTTCGAGTTTCTCATGGTGTCTGCCGCGTTGGCCGAGGGCTGGGCGGTGTCGATCCCCGATCACGAAGGACCGCAAGGCATCTGGGGCGCACCGTACGAGCCCGGCTACCACGTCCTCGACGGTCTGCGGGCGGCTCTCAACACCGAGGCGCTGAACCTCTCTCCCGAAGCCCCGATGGGACTCTGGGGCTACTCCGGCGGCGGCCTGGCCACCGCATGGGCTACCGAAGTCCACGCTGAGTACGCCCCCGAACTCAATCTCGTCGGCGCCGTCCTCGGTTCCCCGGTCGGAGATCTCGGCCACACCTTCCGCCGACTCAACGGCACCTTGTTCTCGGGCCTTCCCGCGATGGTCGTCGCCGCTCTGTCGCACGTCTACCCCGATCTGCACCGCGTGATCAACGAACACGTCACCGACGAGGGCAAGGCGATGCTGAGCGACATTCAACGGCTGACGACTGCCCACGCCGTGATCAAGCTGATCCGCAAGGACATGGATGATCTGGTCGACGAGCCGTTGGAGAACATTCTCCGGACACCCGAAGTGCAACAGGTCTTCGACAGAATCAAACTCGGCACTGTCGCGCCGAGCATCCCGGTGCTCGTCGTCCAGGCCGTTCATGACCGCATCGTCTCGGTCGTCGACATCGACGAGCTGATCGACACCTACAGCGCAGGCGGCACCGATGTCACCTATCACCGCGACCTGCTGAGCGAGCACATGCTGCTGCATCCGCTGTCCGCACCGATGACACTGCGCTGGTTGCGGGACCGGTTCGCCGGCCGACCACCGTCGAACAAGCGGGCGCGGACCAAGTGGCCGACGCTGCTGAACCCCTCGACCTACCGGGGCATGCTGCGTTTCGGGCTGATCACGGCGAGGGTGGCGACGGGTCGGCGAGTGGATCGGCAGCCGCTGTCGGAACTGGATCGATAGTTCCGGCGGGGGGCAGCACGAAGGCCACCTCGACGGGAGGCCACGCGCCCAGATCGTCACGCCGGGTCGACAGTGTACAGATCGCGTAGATCAGCGCCGCCACGCCCGCGGGAACGATGAGCGACGCCGCGATCTGCAACGGAGTGTGCCCGAAGAACACCGCAGGAGCTTCGTGCGTGTAGGACACCCGATGCTGCGGTGAGATGGGCGCTGCCCCGACGTCGACCACGCCGTACCGCCAGCGCGCCAACGCGGCACCAACCCCGGCTGCGGCACCTGCCGCCACCAGGGCGCCGATCGACAGTGCGCCGACCATGAGCGGCCCCCGATGCGGTCGCCACTGCCACACGGCGACGGCTGCCGTCACCGCGAGCACGAACAGAAGCCCCGTCATCAGGAACGCCCCGAGGAAGAGGAGGTCGGACTCGTCGCCCACGTAGCCGCGGACCCGGTCTCCGTCCTTGGTCAACGCGATCACCAGCTGAATCGGCGGCGCGAGCCAGGCCCACACCACACCGACGAGGACCCCGAGCACGGCGAGTACCGCCACCACCCGGACGGCTGCCTGACGATGCGAAAGACGCGGCCCCACAACCTGATCGGGTCGTTCCAGTGTCATGTCGGGCAGGGTCATCGGTACCTTCTGCTTCTTGCGGCGGCGCTCATCGCTCGTCCAGGTTCTTGGAGTCCAGCTCGCCGTGCCGCGAGCACTTTGCCGACCAGCCGTCGGGGCGTACCTGCACAATCATCCTCCGGCCGCAGTCGGAGCAGAATCGCGGCGGCTCGAGCCCGAGGCGGGCGGCCGTCGGAACGGTACCCCCCTCGGGTTCGCCCGTGTAGACGTTGAACTTCGGTGGCATCGCTGGCTCGCCGTCTTACATGGTCGCGTTGAGTGCCTTGATCGGCATCTGCAGATCGTTGAGCAGCTCGAGATCGGACTCCGCGGGCCGGCCGAGCGTCGTCAGGTAATTGCCGACGATGACGGCGTTGATGCCACCCAGGATGCCCTGCTTGGCGCCGAGATCGCCGAGGGTGATCTCGCGGCCGCCCGCAAAGCGCAACATCGTGCGCGGCATGGCCAATCGGAACGCGGCGACGGCCTTCAACGCCTCCGAGGCGGGGAGCACCTCGAGGTCGCCGAACGGCGTACCGGGACGCGGGTTGAGGAAGTTCAGCGGCACCTCGTGCGGGTTGAGCTCGGCGAGGTTGGCGGCGAACTCGGCACGCTGCTCCAGCGACTCACCCATGCCAAGGATGCCGCCGCAGCAGACCTCCATGCCCGCCGCGCGCACCATCTCCAGGGTGCCCCAGCGTTCCTCCCACGTGTGGGTGGTGACGACGTTGGTGAAGTACGACCGCGCAGTCTCGAGGTTGTGGTTGTAGCGATGCACGCCCATCTCGGCGAGCCGGTCGACCTGCTCCTGGGTCAACATGCCCAACGAACACGCGATCTGGATGTCGACCTCGTTGCGGATGGCCTCAATGCCCGCGGCGACCTGTGCCAGCAGGCGTTCGTCGGGTCCGCGGACGGCGGCGACGATGCAGAACTCCGTGGCGCCGGACTTGGCGGTCTGCTTGGCCGCCTCCACCAGGCTGGGGATGTCGAGCCAGGCACTGCGCACCGGCGAGGCGAAAAGCCCCGACTGAGAACAGAAGTGGCAGTCCTCCGGGCAACCACCGGTCTTGAGGCTGATGATGCCCTCGACCTCGACCTCGGGTCCGCACCACTTCATGCGGACGTCGTGGGCCAGCGCCAGCAGTTCCTCGAGCCGGTCGTCGGACAGCTGCAGCACTTCCAGGATCTGCTCCTGGCTCAGGCCCTCGCCCCGTTCGAGCACCTGCTCCCTGGCCAGACCCACCACATCAGTCGCCGCCTGCGTCACTCCGCACTCCTCCTGCACCGAAGAACTTGAACGGTGTTTAGGCTACAGGGGTGCAACTGCATCGACGCGACGTGGTCGACAAGGCCGCCCAGCTCCTCGACGACTACGGAATCGCCGATCTGACGATGCGGCGGCTCGCGCGTGAGCTCAGCGTCACCCCCGGCGCGCTCTACTGGCACTTCGCCGACAAGCAGGCTCTGCTCGGCGCGGTGGCCGACCGAATCCTCGAACCCGCAGCGGCGCCGGTCGAGCACGCACATTGGACGACACGCGTGCACGCCATCTGCTCGGCTCTGCGCAACGCGTTGTTGTCGGCCACCGACGGCGCCGAGCTCGTCTCCGCGAGCTTCGCGGCAGGCAAGTCGGATTTGACGACGGAGATCCTGGACCGGCTCACCGCTACCGCGGCCGAAGCGCGCATCGACCCGCCGAATGCCGACCTGGCCGCCAGGACGGTGCTCTACTACGTGCTGGGGTTCACCGCCGACGAGCAGTCCCGACTGCAGTGGGACGCCGCGGGGGTGCTATCGGAGGACCAGTCCGTGATGGCGACGAACCCCAACGGCCGCTTTGCCTTCGGGCTGCGTCTGCTGGTCGACGGGATGGCCGCGCAGCACCCGAGAGTCTCAGGCGATCAGGGTGTCGACCCTGGCGTCGCCGTCCCAACGGCGTAACCCCGCGAACGTGCCGACGTCGCCGTCGGCGTCGATCGCATCCAGCGCCGCCGCGAGGTCGGCTGGTGGCAGCCGGCGAGCCAACGTGACGTGCGGGGTCCACCGCCCGGGACGCACGTGCGGAAACGGTCCCGAGGACAGGTACGGCGCGCAGATCGAATCCACGGACTCGTGCAGCCGCAGCAGTCCCGCCGCAGGCACGATCAAACGGACCAGGGTGAGCGCCGCGCGTCCGAACACCATCGGCGCCCCGATCAGGCAGTCCAGTGGGAGCTGCCTCGCTGGTTCCCACAGGGCCGCGTCGACGGCGGGGTCGATCCGCTGGGCCACCGTGAGCGTGACGTGCGGGCGGTTGGTCGGCGAGGGGTGCCGCGCCTGGCTCGGTAGGCCCGCATCGGCGAGCGCGTTCCACTCCCGGCGGATGGCCGCCTCGGTGCCCTGGTCGAACAGCAACTCGACGGAGTGGGCCATGCCTAGAGACTCTGCACCCAATCGGCAGCGAATGCGTGCGCACTGAGCTCGGCGAACGCATCCGGCGTCAGCGCTCCTGCGCCGGCCGACAGGGCCGCGCGGAGCGGGGCGACGCGATCGAGCGCCTCGCGATTCGACGTCTCCGCGGGGCCCGGCTCGGACGGCCAGGCGCCGATGACCAGTCCCGCGCAGGGAATGCCCCGTCCGACGAGTGATTCCACGGTCAGAGTGGTGTGGTTGAGCGTGCCAAGACCTGCCCTGGCGACGACGAGTACGGCCGCGTCGAGATCCGTCGCGAGGTCCCGCAGCGTCACCCCATCCGCACCGAGCTCGACGAGTAGGCCGCCCGCGCCCTCGATGAGCACCAGCCGTCCGGGTCGGTCGAGGGCGCGGACGAGGCCGATCAGCTCGGACCGCGTCGGCAGCGGCATCCCGGCCCGATCGGCGGCGGCGACGGGCGCGAGCGCCTCGGGGTAGCGCCACCCCGAGGCGAGGGCATCGACACCGGAGAGTCGCGCCACCTCGCCAAGGTCGTCGTCGCCGTCGGCGGCTCCCGTCTGGACGGGCTTGCACACCGCGACGTCCATGCCCACCAAGCGGGCGTGGCACGCCAGCGCTGCCGTCGCGACGGTCTTGCCGACGCCGGTGTCGGTGCCGGTGATCAGCAGAACGCTCACCGGTGTCTGGCCGTCGAGAGCACTTCCGTCAGCACCCGGCGCGCCACGTCGAGGTCCTCGGACGACAGCGAGGCACGCGCGGTGAGGCGCAGTCGCGACGTTCCCGCAGGCACCGTCGGCGGGCGGAAGCAGCCGACCCGCACTCCCCGGTCAAGACATGCCGTGGCCGCCCCGAGGGCCACCTCGGGCTCCCCGAGGATCACCGACACCACCGCCGACTCGGGAACCTCTGTCAAACCACACGTCTCGGCGAGCGCGGCGGCGTGCTCGAGCACCAGACCGGCGCGCCACGGCTCGTCGATCAGCACCTCGAGAGCCGCCAGCGCTGCGCCGACGGCCGCGGGCGCGATGCCCGTGTCGAAGATGAACGGACGCGCGGCATCGATCAGATGGGCGCGGACGCCCGCCGGTCCGAGCACGACACCACCCTGACTGCCGAGCGCCTTCGACAAGGTCGTCGTCACGACCACGTCGGAGGCACCCGCCAGACCCACCTCGGCAACCAGGCCTCGACCGCCGTGTCCGCGTACCCCCAGTCCGTGCGCCTCGTCGACGATGAGCAGCGCTCCGTGGCGTCGACACACGTCGTGCAATTCGCGTAGCGGCGCCATCACACCGTCGGCACTGAAGACCGAGTCGGTGACCACCACGGCACGTTCTTCGGCGCGGCCCCGCAGCGCGGCTTCGACGGCCTCGACGTCACGGTGCGCAGCGACGGCGACACGCGCCCTCGACAGGCGACAGGCGTCGACGAGCGACGCGTGGGTCAGCGCATCGGACACCAGAAGTGACCCGGGACCGGACAGCGCAACCACGGCGCCGAGGTTGGCGGTGTAACCGGACGAGAACACCAACGCAGACTCGGCGCCGACGAACTCGGCCAGCGCGGTCTCGAACTCCTCGTGCAGTGCGGTGTTGCCGGTGACCAGTCGTGAGCCCGTCGAGCCGGCACCCCAGGTGCGCAGTGCGCGGATGCCACCGTCGACGACACGCGGATGCCGAGACAGCCCGAGGTAGTCGTTCGACGCCAGGTCGAGGTCGGTGCCCTCCTCGGCATCTGGCGCCTGCCGGACCCGCAGATAGCGCCGCAGACCGGCGGCACGCCGGTGCTCATCGACCTCGTCGAGCCAGGCCAGGGGGGAGACGACCGCGCGTGTCACCGTGCACCTTTCCGAAGCCCGTCGGGGAGAACTTGAACGCCGTTCAGGTTAGCGCACGCGCGACGCCCACCATCGCCGAGCCGATCGTGGCCACCTCGGCGGGCGTGCATACGTAGGGCGGCATGGCATAGACCAGATTGCGGAACGGACGCAGCCAGACCCCGTGCCGTAGCGACGCCTCGGTCGCAACGCCCATGTCCACCGGCTCGCACATCTCGATCACGCCGATCGCGCCGAGCACCCGGACGTCGGCGACGCCGGACAGCTCTCGCGCGGGAGCCAAGCCGGTCACCAGGGCGGACTCGATGTCACGCACCCGCTGCCGCCAGTCCTGGCTCAGCAGCAACTCGACCGATGCCACCGACACCGCACACGCCAGCGCATTGGCCATGAACGTCGGCCCGTGCATCAGCGCGCCCGGCTCTCCGGCACTGATGGTCTGTGCGATCTCCGCGGTACACAGCGTTGCCGCCAGCGTGACGTATCCCCCCGTCAAAGCCTTGCCAACGCACATGATGTCCGGGCTGACACCGGCGTGGTCGGCCGCGAACAGCTCACCCGTCCTGCCGAACCCCGTCGCGATCTCGTCGAAGATCAGAAGCACACCGTGACGGGTGCACGCAGCGCGCAGATCCACCAGGTAGCGGGGATCGTGGAACCGCATGCCGCCGGCGCCCTGGACCACCGGCTCGACGATCACGGCCGCCAACTCGTCGGCGTGCTCGGCGAGCTGCTCTTCGAAGGCGGCACTGTAGGCGGGGTCGTACCGGCTGGGTACCTGCGGCGCGAAGACCTGCGGGAACAGGACGTCAGCCCAGATCGAATGCATGCCGCCGTCGGGGTCGCAGACGCTCATCGGCGTGAACGTGTCGCCGTGATACCCCCCGCGCCAGGTCATCAGGCGGTGCTTGCCAGGCCTGCCGAGGCTGCGCTGGAATTGCAGCGCCATCTTCGCGGCGACCTCGACCGCCACCGAACCCGAGTCGCTGAAGAACACCGTGTCCAGCCCGTCGGGCGTGATCTGCACCAGCAACTCGGCCAGACGCGCGGCGGGCTCGTGGGTGAGGCCGCCGAACATCACGTGGTTCATCGTGGCGAGCTGCTTGGTGATGGCGGCATCGAGAACGGGATGGCCGTGCCCGTGGATCGCGGTCCACCACGAGCTCATCCCGTCGATCACGTCGACGGGCCGTCCTCCGTCGATCACCGTCAACGACGTGCCGTGTGCCTCGACCGCCACGACGGGCGGAATCGCGTCGGCCGATATCTTGCTGTACGGATGCCATACGTGGGCGGCATCGATGGCGCTGATCTGCTCAGGCGTCAACGGCGGCATGAGAACCACCTTCCCCCGAGGCGACCGCTCGTGACAAAACGACCGTATCGGCGTGGGTTGGGTAGATTGTCCGACGACCATGTTGACCCTCTCTCCAGCCCGGACGGCCCCCCAGACCAGATCCGGTTCCACTCAGCACGCCGTCATGGGTACCAGGGCGTCCGGCTTCTACCGGCACGATCTCGACGGGCTTCGCGGTATCGCCATCGCGCTCGTCGCCATGTTCCACATCTGGTTCGGCAGGGTCTCCGGCGGCGTCGACGTGTTCCTCGCCCTTTCGGGCTTCTTCTTCGGCGGCCGACTGCTTCGCACCGCGCTGACTTCTGGCTCGTCCTTGTCGCCCGTGCCAGAGATCAAGCGGCTGATCCGTCGGCTGCTACCCGCACTGGTGGTGGTGCTCGCCGCCTCGGCGGTGCTCACCATCCTCATCCAGCCCGAGACCCGCTGGGAGACCTTCGCCGACCAGAGCCTCGCCAGCCTCGGCTACTACCAGAACTGGGAACTCGCCAGCACGGCGTCGAACTACCTGCGCGCGGGCGAGGCCGTCAGCCCGTTGCAGCACATCTGGTCGATGTCGGTGCAGGGCCAGTTCTACCTCGCCTTCCTGGCGCTGATCTTCGGATCCGCCTTCCTGTTCCGCAAGCACCTGCGGTC
>JAOPWT010000625.1 GCA_025965555.1 Mycobacterium sp. | reverse complement strand
TCTGGTCGAGGGGCCGCGGCGTCGTCGCCGGGGTGACGGCGGCGGCTCTGCATGGCGCGCGGTGGGTGGACGACGGCGAGCCGGTGGAGTTGATCTGGCAAAACCAGCATGCTCCCGACGGCGTGATCACCCGCAACGAGCGAATCCAGAACGACGAGATCATCATCATCGACGGGATCACCACGACGACGACTGCTCGTACCGCCCTCGATCTCGGTCGTCATCTGGGGCGCGACGAGGCGGTGGCACGGCTGGACGCGTTGGCCCATGCGACCGCGCTCTCGGCCGGCGACGTCGAGCCGCTGATCATTCGGTACCGCGGCAGTCGCGGTGCCAAGCGTGCGCGGGACGCGATCGCGTTGATGGACGCGGGTGGCACGTCGCCGAAGGAGACCTGGCTGCGGTTGTTGGTCATCGACAACGGTCTTCCAAAGCCACAGGCACAGTTGATGATTCACAATGGCGATCACTATCCGCTCGCCTACCTGGACCTCGGGTGGCGCAAGTACAAGGTTGCCCTGGAGTACGACGGCGACCAGCATCGCAAGGACCGCAAGCAGTATCTGAAGGACATCAGCAGGCTGCGGATGCTCGAACACCTCGGCTGGATCGTCGTCCGGGTCGTCGCGGAGGATCACCCGTTGGACGTTTTGGACCGCGTACGCAAGGCGCTCATCAGCCGTGGCTACCGCGACACATAAGCGTCGGCGACGACACGCCGGCCGACGCCGCCATGGCTGATGTCTCGCGGCTGAGGGCGGGGCCGATGCACGGTGGCGACTCGGTGGCGAGCCTAGACGCGGCGGGGTGCGGCCAGCCGTTCCCGCCGCAGCTGGTCGACCTCGCCGAGTTCGATCGGCGCCAACTCGCCAACCACCCGCGACAGCAGCTGATCGGCCAGCTGCGGGTTGCGCGCCAGGCATGGGCCGTGCAGATAGGTGGCGACGATGCTGCCCTGCACGACGCCGTCGAAGCCGTCCCCGTCGCGGTTGCCTGCGCCGCTGATCACCTTGGCGAGCGGTGCGGCCGCCGGCCCCAAAACCGTTCCGCCGCGGTGGTTCTCGAAGCCGGTCAGACGTTGGTCGAGGCCCTCCACTAACGGCTGCGACACGACTTCGCCGATGGTCCGCTTCGGTTGCGGCGACGTCGTCACGTCGAGCACGCCGACACCCTCGACCCTTTCACCCGACGACGTCTCGTACCAGTGGCCCAGCACCTGGATCGCCGCGCAGATGGCCAGCACCGGGGCGCCGCGTTCGGTGGCGCGCTGCAGGCCGGGGTACTGGATCAGGTGCTTGGTCGCCAGCCGCTGGGCGTAGTCCTCGGCGCCGCCGAGCGTGTAGAGGTCCAGCGAGTCGGGCACCGGATCGGCCAGGGTGATCTCGACGACCTCGGTGTCGAAACCCCTCATCCTCAACCGCTGCCGCAGGACGACGGCATTGCCGCCGTCGCCGTACGTGCCCATGACGTCGGGCAGCACCAGCCCGATCCGTACTGTCGACTCGGTCACGGCAGCCGCCGGTTGAGTTGCAAAAACGCCGTGTAGTTGGCGATCACCTCGACGTGACCCGGCGGGCACGACGCAATCGCCGCCATGGTGTCGTGGATCAGCGTGTGGCCGACGCCGGCGTAGCCAAGGCGCACCGCGAGATCGGTGCCGCGCTCGCCCGCCGCGACGACCGCGGTGTCGTCGAAATGCTCGAAGCGGACGTCCCACAGCAACGACAGATCCTCGCCGTCGGGTACCTGGCCGTTGACGGCGATCACGACGCCCGCGCAGTGCTTGTCGACCATCGACAGCGCCTCCTGCCAGCCCGCCGGGTTCTTGGCGAGCAGCACGCGGGCAGTGTGATGGCCCAGTCGCACGGTCCGGTAGCGGCCCGCGACCTCGTCGACGCCGGACACCGCAGCGACGGCCGGGACGGGATCGGCGCCGAGTGCGACGGCGGCCGCGATCGCCTGGGTGGCGTTCCCCCTGTTCACGGCGCCGGGCAGCGCCAACGTCATCGGCAGGGTCAGGCCGTCGGGCCCGTAGACGTTCTCGTCGTCGTACCACCACTGCGGTGTCGGTCGCTTGAAGTGGCTGCCGGTCGAGTACCAGTCGGTTCCGTCGCGCACGATGATCTCACCGCTGCGAGGGCAGCTCACCGAATCGTTGGCCCAGCTGCCGCCCGCCGCCACCCACACCACGTCCGGGCTGTCATAGGCGGCCGACGTCATGAGGACGTCGTCGCAGTTGGCCACGACGACGGCACGCGGATGCCGGGCCAGCCCGCCGCGCAGCGTCCGCTCGATGTGGTTGATCTCACCGACGCGGTCGAGCTGATCGCGCGACAGGTTGAGCAGGACGATGACGGCGGGGTCGACGGCATCGGCGACGTGTGGCACGTGCATCTCGTCGACTTCCAGCGCGGCCAGCTTCGCCGTGCGGGCACCGGCCAGGGCGGCGATCAGACCCGCGTCCATGTTGGCGCCCTCGGCGTTGGTGGCGACGGGGCCGATGGTGGCTAGCGCCGCGGCGGTCATCCTGGTGGTGGTGGACTTGCCGTTCGTGCCGGTCACGATGACTGTGCGGCGGCCTGCGCCGAGCTGACCCAGGATCGACTTGTCCAGGGTCATCGACACCAGGCCGCCGATCATGGCCCCGGCACCGCGGCCGGTGACCCGCGACGCCCAGCGCGCAGCCGACCCGGCGCCGAGCGCGACTCGTCCTCGAGCTGTGAGCATTCCCCGCAGTCTAAGAGGGGAAAACTGGGTGGGCGACACGCGGCGTCGCCCGTCAAGCCTTGGCCGAGAATGTCCGAGGACCGTGCCATCCTCGAAACGTGAGCCAAA
>JAOPWT010000321.1 GCA_025965555.1 Mycobacterium sp. | reverse complement strand
GTCACCGCCCCCAAGAAGGGCTGCGACCACGGCCAATGCGGATCCTGCACCGTGCTGCTCGACGGCCGCCGCGCCACCAGCTGTCTGGCCCTGGCCGTCGCCCACGACGGCGCGGAGGTCGTCACCGCTTCCGGCCTCGGTGGGACCGACGCGCTGCACCCCGTCGCCCAGGCCTTCCTCGACCACGACGGCTTTCAGTGCGGCTACTGCACCCCTGGCCAGATCTGCTCGGCCGTCGGCATGCTCGACGAGCTGAAGGCCGGCTCCCCCAGCCACGTCACCGCCGACCTGGGACAGGCGCCCGACCTCACCGACGCCGAGATCCGAGAACGCATGAGCGGCAACCTCTGTCGTTGCGCCGCGTACCCGAACATCGTCGACGCGATCCAGAAGGCTGCCCGATGATCCCCTTCGAGTACCACCGCGCCACCAGCGTCCAGGACGCCATCACCGCCGTCGCCGACCGCCCCGACGCCGTCTTCCTCGCCGGCGGCACCAACCTCGTCGACCACATGAAGCTCGGCGTGGTCGAACCCGGCCTCCTCGTCGACGTCAGTCACCTCCCGCTCGACGACGTCGCCTCACTTCCCGACCGCGGCCTGCGCATCGGCGCCGACGTCCGCAACAGCGATCTCGCCGCCCACCCCGTCGTCCGCGGGACCTACACCGTGCTGGCCCGCGCCCTGCTCTCCGGCGCGTCGGGTCAGCTGCGCAACCTCGCCACCACCGCCGGCAACCTGTTGCAACGCACCCGCTGCGTCTACTTCCAGGACGTGAGCACCCCCTGCAACAAGCGCACTCCCGGCACGAGTTGTTCGGCGATCGGCGGTTACGTGCGCTATCACGCCATCCTCGGCGCCTCCGAACAGTGCGTCGCCGTGCATCCGTCGGACATGGCGGTCGCCATGTCCGCGCTCGACGCCCAGGTCGTCTACGTCGACGTCGCTGGGGAGCACCGCATTTCGCTGGCCGAGTTCCACCGGCTGCCCGGCGACCGGCCCGACCGCGACACCAACCTGCCGGCGGGTGCGCTCATCACCGCCGTCGAGCTTCCGCCGCCACCCGACGGCGCCCGCTCCACCTACCGCAAGGTCCGCGACCGCGCCTCGTACGCCTTCGCGCTGACGTCCGTCGCCGCCGAACTCGTCATCGACGCAGGCGCCATCACGTCCGCCCGCATCGCCCTCGGCGGCGTCGCGCACAAACCCTGGCGCGCGCACCGCGCCGAGGCCGCCCTGACCGGCCACCCCGCCACCGAGGACACCTTTCGCCGGGCCGCCAACGACGAACTCGCCCAGGCGGAACCGTTGCCCGGCAACGAGTTCAAGGTCGAACTCACCAGAGGCGCCATCGTCGCCACGCTGACCAGCCTCGCGGAAGGACATCAGTGATGACGACTGTCGAGGCCCGCGCCATGGGCACCCGGATGACGCGCCTCGACGGGCCCGCCAAGGTCACCGGCATGGCCACCTATGCCTTCGAATATCCGGTCATCGCGCCGCTGTACCTACACCCGATCCAGTCCACCATCGCCCGCGGCCGCGTCACCACGATGGACATCACCGCGGCCGAGGAACTGGACGGCGTCACCGCCGTCCTCACCGTCTTCGACGCACCCACGTTGGCCGACACTGAAGACGGTGACCTCACCATCCTGCAGGACGACCAGGTGCACTACCGCGGGCAGATCATCGGCGGCGTCATCGCCGATACCGCCGAAACCGCCCGTCACGCGGCCGGTCTCGTCCAGATCGAGTACGACGAGGCCGGGCACGACACCGAGATCCGCGCCGACCACCCCGGCCTCTACGCCCCCGATGAGGTCAACCCGTCGTTCCCCACCGACACCTCCGAGGGAGACGTCGAAACCGCCCTGCGTGAAGCTCCGGTCACGGTCGACCAGACCTACACCACCCCGCAGGAGACCAACAATCCGATGGAGCCCCACGCCACCATCGCGACCTGGTACCCCGACGGGCCGTTACTGACGCTGTACGACTCCACCCAGGGCGTGCACGCCGTCCGGCACACGCTCGCAACGACGTTCGGGCTCGACGAGGATCAGATCCGCGTCGTCGCCAAGAACGTCGGCGGCGGCTTCGGCTCAAAGGGTGCGCCTCACTCGCACAACGTCCTGGCCGTGATGGCCGCGCAGCGCGTGCCAGGACAGTCCGTCAAGCTGGCGCTGACCCGCCAGCAGATGTTCGCCGTCGTCGGCTACCGCACGCCGACAATCCAGCACATCCGCCTCGGCGCCGAACGCGACGGCACCATCACCGCGCTGAGCCACGACGTCGTCGAACAGACCGCCACCGTCAAGGAATTCGCCGAACAGACCGCCGTCCCGTCGCGCATGCTCTATGCCGGCGCCAACCGCAGCACCAGCCACCGGCTCGCCAAGCTCGACGTGCCCGTCCCCTTCTGGATGCGCGCTCCCGGCGAGTGCCCCGGCACCTATGCCCTCGAGGTCGCGATGGACGAGCTCGCCGTCGCCTGCGACGTGGACCCCATCGCGCTGCGCATCCGCAACGAGCCCGACGTCGACCCCGAGACCGGCAACCCGTGGTCGGACCGGCGACTGGTCGAGTGCCTCCGCACCGGCTCCGAGCGGTTCGGTTGGGCCGCAAGGGAGCCCAAGCCCAGAAGCCACACCGACGGCGAATGGCTGGTCGGCTCCGGCGTCGCATCGGCGGTGTACCCCGCGATGATCCAGCCCGGCAACAGCGCCCGCATCGAACACGCCGCGCCGGGCCGCTACACCGTCCAGATCGGCGCCGTCGACATCGGCACCGGCACCTGGACCGCGCTCACCCAGGTCGCCGCCGACATCATCGGCTGCGACGTCGACGCCATCGACCTGCAGATCGGCGACACCGACCTTCCGACCGCATCGGTCGAGGGCGGCTCGTCGGGCATCAGCTCGTGGGGCCGCGCCATCTACGCTGCCGCACAAGCCTTTCAGAAGGAACACGGCACCGAACCACCGGTCGGCGCGGCCAGCACCGCCGACGCGCCCGACAACGAGGAAGCCGACAACTACGGCATGTACTCGTTCGGCGCGCACTTCGTCGAGGTCCGAGTCAACCGGTACACCAGCGAGATCCGCGCGTCCCGCATGCTCGGCGTCTTCTCGGTCGGCCAAGTGGTCAATCCGACCACGCTGCGCAGCCAGCTGATCGGCGGCATGACCATGGGCCTGTCGATGGCGCTGCACGAGGAAAGCGTCCGCGATCACCGCTTCGGCCACGTCGTCACCCAGGACTTGGCGAGCTACCACATCAGCAGTCACGCCGACATTCCCGACATCGACGCCATCTGGCTCGACGGCGTCGACGAGCACTCCAACCCCATGGGCACCCGCGGCGGTGGAGAGATCGGCATCGTCGGCTCGGCCGCGGCCGTCGTCAATGCGATTTACCACGCCACCGGCATCCGGGTGCGCCACCTGCCAGTGCAGTGCGACGCCCTGCTCGGCGCGCACTAGTACGCGGGGTATGTCGCGGCGGCGAGGTCGATGATCTCCTGACGGTCGCCGGCGAGCAGGAAACCCGCCGCGATGGTGGCGTCGAGGGACGTGGTGAACTTCGTCAGGTAGTCGGCCGAGCCACCGGGGTAGAGCCGCGCGAGCGTGCCCGCGTCGAACAATTCGCCGGATCCGAAGAGCAACGCCATCAGGCTGTCTGACGCTCCGAGGCCCGACGTACGTGCGGTGGGGACGTCGACCCATGGCGTGCGCAGCCCGCCCATCGCCAGGCCGTGTTCGTCGAGCACCAGCTCCGGCGGGTCGGTGGCGGTGAGGTCGATGGGCGGGGCGCTGGGCGGCACCGCGCCCGTGCGGACCCACCCCACCAGCTGCGCGAGTGCGGCCTGCAACACGTAGTGGTGTTGCGGCCCGAAGTTGATGCAGTGCGGCAACTCCTGGCCCATCAGCGATGAAGTCGGTGCATAGGCGGCGACCAGGTCGGCCAGCGGCGCCGAGCCCGAGTCGATGAAGCCGACCTTGATCGTGTAGTTGTCGGCGTGCGCCGTGCCGGGAACCTCCCACACCCGCAGTTGGCCTGAATCTGGCTGACGCGCAGCGCAATAGCCCGCCCGCACACCGCCGACCAAATCGGTCTCGGTGATCACCGTCATGACCGGCACGCGCAACCCCCTGACGAATGGCACCGGCTCGGGTTCCGCCGCACCGGCGTCGTCGAAGATCGACGAGCCGTCCAGCGGCGCCGCGGGACCGAAGCGGGAGTGGACCAGGACGCCGTCGTACACCTGCACCACCGGGTCGACGACGTTGACGTAGGTGGTGAGGAACAGTGCCGACTGCGATTCACCGACCGCCACAACCGCTTCCGGTGTCAGCGCACCGAGGACGTCGCCGGCCCGCTCACGGATCAGCCGACCGACTTGGGTGAAGACGTCGTAGGCGTAAGCGTCGCCGGGATGGTGCAGCCACGCGTAGCGCTCGGCGTTCTGGGTCTTCAGCGACATGTCCATGCCCATGCTCGCGCCGCCCTCGACGCCCACCCGCTGCGCAGACACCGCGACGTAGGCATGACCGGCGCGGACCACCTCGCGATGCGCCATGAACCAGACGGCGGGTGCATCGATGCCGCCGCTGACGTTGAGCCACTCGACGACGACCGTGCCGCTGAAGCGACCCGGATCGGTCGGCGTCAGGACCACGATGCGGGTGGTGAACTCCGCGTCGGCAGCCTCCGCATAGCTCGTCGCCACCCCCGCGACGAAGAACTCCGCCGCGCCGTAACCGAGGGCGGCGAGGTCATAGGCGCCCAGCAGCAGATTGGGCGTGCCCGCCACGGGTTCGACGATCATGGCGCTGACTCTTGCACGAGCCGCCTACGGGTTGTTCGCGCGCGCCTGCTGCCGCTTCTGCTTCTCCGCGTCGGCCAGGTCCTCGACCTCGTTCGCGCGGGATCGCTTGCTCTGCGCCGCAGAGCGCTTCTCGGCCGCCTCGTCACGCTGGCGGTCGGCGGCGGCGAGCGCACTTTCCTCGACGGCGTCGATCCTCTTCTCAGCGTCGTTCTTCCGCGCTTCTGCGGACTTCTTCTGCCGGTCCGCGGCCGCGTCGACCTGCTTCTTCACCGCGACGGCGCGCTCGGCGGCGGCGTCGGCGGCGTCCTTCTTGCGCAGCGCGGCGGTCTTGAGCGCGTCGTAATCGTCGCGCTCCTTGCGCTCCTCCGCGTTCTGCTGCGTCGCGGCCGCATTCTCCCGCGCTCGACTCACCTCGTCGGCAGCCAGCTTCGCCTCCGCCTCCGCCTCGGCGTCGAGTTGCGCGGCCCGCCCCAGCGTCGCGCTGCGGTCGGCGACGACGGTGCCCTTGCGGGCGATGTCGGCGTCGCCCAGCGCCCGGCCGACGACGGCGTCGAGCACACCGATCGAGCGTTCGTAGATCAGCCGGGCCGGGGCCTCGGGATCCAAGCGCGCCACGACGCGGTCCTCGACGATCTGCAGTGGCGTTCGAGCGATCCGATACTGGACCCGCAGTACCGCCAGCGGGATGTCCGTGATGCGCATGTCAGTTCCCTCCTTCGCTTTGGGCGCGAGCCCGGAGTCGGTCGGCTTCGGCGCGCTTTGCCGCGGCGTCCTCGGCCGATTCCTCGAACTCCGCGACGGCCTCGACGTACTCCTCGGAGGCGGTTTCGACTTCGACCTGCTCCCTGACTTTCGCCACTGCCACGTCGCGCTTCCTAGCGGCTTCGGCCTGCTCGTTCGCACGGGCGACGTCGTGGCGTTCCGCCTCGTCAACGGCTCGTTTCGACGCCGCCTGCTGCTGCGCGACGGATTGCTCCACGGCGGCGGTCTCGGCCTCGACGCCCAGCCGCTCCTGCGCTCCCTTGACCTCGGCCTCGCGGGCCTGTTCGGCCGCCTGGGCGGCTTCCGCGTCGGCGACCGCCTGAGTGTTGTTCGCGTCCTTGCGTTCCTGGGCCTGCGCCTGTTCGAGCTGGCCCTCGGTGGTCAGTGAGTCGTTGCCCGTCAACGCCCCGGCGACCTCCTTCGCCTTGCCCTTGACGGAGTCGATCAGACCCTTGCGTGCCTCACCGGCCTTGTCGTGTGCCGACATTCACATCTCCTCTCATTCGACAGCTACATACCTGCTGAGCGCAGCTTCAAACCCCGGTAACGCAACATGTGTCCGCGATCGAGCGATCCGGACGACTAAGTCGTTGTCAATCAAGGGTTTTGACGGCACCGCTCCAAAGTCAACGCAGCGCTGACTCGATGGCGTCGCGGGCGCGGTCGAGCATCGAGGCGAACGGCCCCGCGACCAGGTTGGCCTTGGCCGATTCGACGCCGGGATGCGGTCGCGTCGGCGCAAGGGCTTCGGCGGCTTGAACGGCCACGGCCATCCTCCGTAGGTCGTCGGCGTCGAGGTCACGCTGCAGGCCGGGGAACTCGTCGGCCTCCTCGCGATCGGCGTGATCGACGACGGCCTGCTGGAACGTCGTCAACTCGTCGAGGAACTCCTTCGATCCGATGTCGAGACCCTCGAGTCGCTGCAGCTGCACCTT
>JAOPWT010000600.1 GCA_025965555.1 Mycobacterium sp. | reverse complement strand
ATCTGGACTACCACCTGACCACGCTGTTTCCTCCCGTCCGGCCACGTGGTTTCCTCGAGATCCGCTACCTGGACAGCACGCCGGACGACGTCTGGCCCGCGGTGGTGTTCACCCTCGCCACGCTGCTCGACGACCCCGCCGCGGCCGACGTCGCCGCGGAGGCCACGGAATCGGTCGCCACCGAGTGGGATCGTGCTGCCAGGGTCGGTCTGGGCGACGGGCGGCTGCAGGCCGCTGCCCTGCGCTGCGTGCAGACCGCGGCGGAACTGGCGCCGAAGGAATTGCACGACGCGATGCAGAGGTTGGTGCATCAGGTGCAGCAGGGCAGGAGTTCGGCCGACGACTTCTCCGACCTCGTGGTCGGCAGTGGAGTCCGGGCGGCCGTGAGTCGATCGGCGGGAACGACGGAGTGAGCACGCGAGAGGCGCTGGCCAGAGACCTCGGCTCGGCGCGGGAACGCACGCTGCGACTGGTCGAATTCGATGACGCCGAACTGCTGCGCCAGTACGACCCCCTGATGAGTCCGCTGGTGTGGGACCTCGCCCACATCGGCTGGCAGGAGGAGATGTGGCTGCTTCGCGGTAATGATCCCCGCCGGCCCGGCCTGCTGCCGACGGCCGTCGAAGCCCTGTACGACGCCTTCGCGCACTCGCGGGCCAGCCGTGTCGACCTTCCGCTGCTGCCACCCGGGGATGCGCGGGCATTCTGCGGGACGGTGCGCGCGAAAGCCCTCGACGCGCTTGACGTCCTGCCCGAAGAGGACGGCACCGGTGTCGACCCCGCCTTCGTCTTCGGCCTGGTGGTCAGCCACGAGAACCAGCACGACGAGACGATGCTGCAGGCGCTGAGCATCCGCTCCGGGCCGCCGATCCTTGGCCGCGGTGCGCCGCTGCCGCTGGGGCGCCCTGGCGTGGCGGGCACGTCGGTGCTGGTGCCGGGTGGGCCCTTCGTCCTCGGCGTGACGGCCGCCGAGGAGCCCCTGTCGCTGGACAACGAGCGCGACGCACACGTCGTCGACGTGCCGTCCTTCCGGATCGGACGCGTTCCCGTCACGAACGGTGAGTGGCGTGACTTCATCGGCGACGGCGGTTACGGCGATCGGGGGTGGTGGTCGCAGGCCGGCTGGGCGCATTGCCGCCAGGCCGGGCTGACAGCGCCGAAGTTCTGGAACGCCGATGGGACGCGGACGCGGTTCGGGCACGTCGAGGACATCCCCGCCGACGAGCCCGTGCAGCACGTGACCTTCTTCGAGGCCGAGGCGTACGCCGCGTGGGCGGGTGCCCGGCTGCCGACGGAAATGGAATGGGAGAAGGCCTGCGCCTGGGATCCCACCACGGCCTCGCGCCGCCGATTCCCTTGGGGCGCTTCGGAACCCACCGCAGCGCTGGCCAATCTGGGCGGCGAGGCGTTGCGGCCCGCCCCGGTCGGGGCCTATCCGGCAGGCGCCTCGGCCTACGGTGCGGAGCAGATGCTCGGCGACGTGTGGGAGTGGACCACCTCACCGCTGCGGCCATGGCCGGGATTCACGCCGATGCTCTACGACCAGTACTCGCGTCCCTTCTTCGACGGTGACTACAAGATTCTTCGCGGGGGCGCGTGGTCGGTCGCCGCGAGCATTCTGCGGCCGAGTTTCCGCAACTGGGACCATCCGATCCGCAGGCAGATCTTCTCCGGCGTGCGACTCGCGTGGGATGTGTGATGAGCGCTTCCGCGAAGAGCGGACGGCACTGATGTGCCGTCATCTCGGCTGGCTGGGTACGCCCGTGTCGGTGTCGTCGCTGGTACTCGAACAGCCGTACGGGCTTGTCGTACAGTCTTATTCGCCTCGCCGACAGAAACACGGTCTGATGAACGCCGATGGGTGGGGCGTGGGCTTCATCGATCACGGTGTCCCTCGGCGCTGGCGCAGCGCCGCGCCCCTGTGGGGTGACGCGTCGTTCGCCTCGGTCGCGCCCGCCCTCTCCAGTGGGTGCGTCGTCGCGGCCGTGCGATCGGCCTCGGTCGGCATGCCCATCGAACCGTCCGCGTCCGCGCCGTTCACCGACGGGCAGTGGCTGCTGTCTCACAACGGGGTCGTCGACCGATCGGTGCTACCCCTCTCCCCGGCCGCCGAGTCCGTCGTCGACAGTGCGGTGCTGGCCGCGCTCATCTTCGAACGTGGACTCGACGCGCTGGGCGACACCGTCGCCGAGGTCGGTGCCGCCGATCCCAATGCCCGACTGAACATCCTGGCCGCCAACGGTTCTCGGCTGCTCGCCACGACGTGGGGCGATACTCTGTCGATTCTTCGCAGAGACGACGGCGTCGTGCTGGCCAGCGAACCCTACGACGACGACCCCCGCTGGAAGGACGTGCCCGACCGTCACCTGGTGGACGTGGTCGGCATGCAAGTCGAAGTGATTGCACTGAAAGGATCGTCATGACGGTGACGCTGTCCAACTATCTGGAGGCCGACTCGGCGGCCCATGCGCTACGGCGCGATGTGCGGAAGGGGTTGGCGCAGACTCCGAAGTCATTGCCGCCCAAGTGGTTCTACGATTCGGTTGGCAGTGATCTGTTCGACCAGATCACCCGGCTGCCGGAGTATTACCCGACCCGCGCCGAAGCTCAGATCTTGCGTACCCGCGCCGCGGACATCGCCGCGGCATCTGGGGCCGACACGCTGGTGGAGCTGGGCAGTGGCACGTCGGAGAAGACACGCATCCTGCTTGATGCGCTGCACGGTGCAGGCTCGCTGCGACGGTTCATCCCGTTCGACGTGGACGCCTCGGTGCTCGAGTCGGCAGGAACGGCGATCGGTGCGGAGTACCCCGGCATCGAAGTCGACGCCGTCTGTGGAGACTTCGAAGAGCACCTCGGCAAGATTCCCCACGTCGGTCGACGGCTGGTGGTCTTCCTCGGCTCGACGATCGGCAACCTCACCAGCGGTCCTCGGTCGGAGTTCCTCGCCGCGCTGTCGGACAGCCTGCAACCAGGGGACGCGCTTCTGCTCGGCACCGACCTCGTCAAGGACGTCGACCGCCTGGTGCAGGCGTACGACGACGCCGCAGGCGTGACCGCGAAGTTCAACAAGAACGTGCTCGCGGTGGTGAACCGCGAGCTCTCAGCCGACTTCGACCTGGAGGCCTTCGACCATGTCGCCCGGTGGAACCCCGCGGAGGAGCGCATCGAAATGTGGCTGCGCGCAAGCACTCCGCAACGCGTACGGATCGGCGACCTGGACATGAACGTCGACTTCGCCGCGGGCGAGGAGATGCTCACCGAGGTGTCCTGCAAGTTCCGGTCCGAGGGGATCGCCGATGAGCTGGCCGCGGTGGGACTGCGCCGCGTCGAATGGTGGACCGACGAGGCCGGGGACTTCGGGCTCTC
>JAOPWT010000589.1 GCA_025965555.1 Mycobacterium sp. | reverse complement strand
GAGAACAGAGCAGTCGCGACCGCGAAGGGGGCATCAGCCGTCATCTGACCCGGGATCGGCTTGACCGACGAGAACGAGAAACCGGGCACGTAGGAACCGGAGCCGAAGTGCAGCGACACCGGCATCTTGGCGTCCGAGCAGACCCGCCACAGGCCGTCCCAGTGATCGGAGTGGAACGACGGCAGCCCCAGCGGCACCGGGCTGTCCGGGAAGGAGATCGTGCGCGCGCCCTTGGCGGCCACGCGCTCAGCCTCGGCCACGCACGCGTCGATGTCCCACGTCGGCAGGATGGCCAGCGGAATGTAGCGCTCGGGTGCGACAGCGCACCATTCGTCGATGTAGAAGTCGTTCCACGCCTTCACGCACAGCAGCGCCAGGTCCTTGTCGTTGGCACGCTGGAACGTGCCACCGCCGAAACCAGGGAACGACGGGAAGCACAGCGCCGACTGCACACCGTCGAGGTCCATGTCGGCGACCCGGGCGACCGGGTCGTAGCACCCGGGGATCATGTCCTCGTAGCGCACCGGGTCCATGCCCCACTCCTCAGGGGGCTTGCCGGCTACGGCGTTGAGGCCGATGGTCGGAAATACCGAGCCGTCGTAGTGCCACAGATGCATGCCGTTTTCCTCGACGATCCGCGGACCCTGGTCGAGGTACTTCTGCGGTAGCCGGTCCTGCCACACCCGCGGATGTTCGACCAGGTGGTCGTCCACGGACACGATCTGGTGCTGATCCTGAAGCGGCATGATCCACTCCCTCGCTTCTTGACGAATTAGGTTGAATTCTGACAAACCGTCTCGTTTTCTGACGGTTCGTCTCATATAGTATATGACGCACGCCACACTCGTCCAGCACTGAGAGGCACGGCATGAATTCCACCGACGAACCCATCGACGACAGCAGCCGCGACAAGGTCGACGAAGACGATCACGACCTGTTGACCTTCGGCGAAGCGGGCGAGCGACTCCGGCTCGAGATCGCCGCGGCCGCCACGGAGGTCCAGCGACTACGCCAGTCGGGACCGGCCGAGGAGCTCGAGAAGGCCGAGGCCCGCGCACAGGCGCTTCGGTCAGCGGCCGCGCGCAACAGCGCGCAACCCATCAACGACACCAACTTCGAGAAGTTCTTCGGCTATCCCGGCAAGGCGAAACGCAACCTACCGGGCCCGCCGACGTCGTGACGGTCGCATCGTCTCGGACCGACCCGGATACTTGTGCCATGGCGCCAATTCCGGACAAGGTGCGTCGGCCCGGATACGCGCCGACGACGAGTGTCGGCGTCGGACGCCGCGGCCTTCATACCCGCGACCGGATACTCGCGTGTGCAGCGGAGCTGTTTCTGGCCAACGGTTTCCACGGCAGCTCGCTGGACGCCATCGCCAAGGCGGCGAACGCCTCCCGCGCCACCGTCTATCAGTACTTCGCAGGCAAGGACGACATCTTTCGTGAGCTGAGCGCGTCGGCCGAACACGACGTTCTCGCCCACGGCGAACGTCTGGGTGTGCTTGGCCCGACGGTCGACGGCATGGTCTCGCTGCACGGCTGGTTGGTCGAATGGGCCGATATCTACGACGCTCACGCCGCCGTCTTCGCCGAGTTTCCCGGGATCGGAACCGTCACCGGCTTGACCGTCATCGACGCGGGCGAGACCGCCGAGCAGTATCACCTCGAGGTCGCCGATCGCGTTCGCGCGGTGGACCTGTCCGGGCTGGATCGCCACGTCGCCGCCGCGGTCCTCGGCCGGATCCCGCACATGGTCCACCTCTACCGGTACCGAGCGATGTTCCCGCTGCCCGCCACACCCGTCGTGTCATGGTCGTTGACCGTCGCCCTGCAGCTGATGTTGTTTCCCGACACCCCCGACGACGTGCTGCGCGCGGCTGCACCGCCGAATCTCCTGGCATCAGTGACCCCGCCAATGCCCGACGCGCGGCCCGAGTCGACGCCGGAGCGCCACGAGATGCCGCTCTCGCCCACCGAGCAGGAGGTGCTGTCGGTCAGCTCGGCGATGTTCGCCGAACGCGGCTACTACGCCGTCGGCATGGAGGAGATCGCGTCAGGCGCCGAGGTCAGCCGCGCCACCCTCTACCGGTACTTCAGCACCAAGGTCGAGATCCTCGCCGAACTGACGCGACGAGCCGTGCTCGAGGTGGAAGCTCACGCCGCGGCTCTGCCGCAGACGGCCGGTGCGGGCTCTTGGCCGGACTGGATGCTGGGCTACGTCCAATTCCACCGGCGCTACCAGGGCGTGATCAGAGCGTGGCTGGACGGCACCGTGGCCGAGCAGCTCGCCGACGCGTCGGTCGATCACGGCATCGGCGCCATTCACGGTGCGATCGGGGCGCTGCTCAGCAACGTCGACCTCCCGGTGGGTGTCGACCCTCGGGTAGCGGGCGCGGTATTCCTTGCGGTTTTGGGCCGGATGACCGAGCCGCCGTCGGGCGGAGAGGCAGAGAGCGACGAGCGGGCCGCAGCACTCATGTTGAACCTGTTGACTCGCTCGCTGTTGCGGAACCCGTAGCGGGTCAACCCAGCTCAGCGCGAAGCCGCTTCTTGTCGACCTTGCCGCTGGCGAGCACCGGCAGCTCGGCGACCAGCACCAGACGGCGCGGCACCTTGTAGCCGGCCAAGGTCGTGCGCACGTGCTGCTGAAGAGACTCCAGGGTCGGCGGCACACGGTCGTCGGGTACGACGACTGCACACACCGCCTCGCCCCACTTCTCATCGGGCACACCGATCACGGAGCAGGTTGCCACCCCTTCCGCAGCGCTGAGCGCGTCCTCCACCTCGGGTGAGTAGACGTTCTCTCCGCCGCTGATGATCACGTCCTTCTTGCGATCCACCAGATACAGCAGGCCACGCGCGTCCAATCGGCCGACGTCGCCGGTGCGACACCAGCCGTCGCGCAACGTCGCCGCGGTGGCCGCTGCATCGTCGAGGTAACCGCGGAACATCGAATCCGAGCGCACGGCGATCTCGCCTGCTTCGCCAGAAGGCACGTCGGATCCGTCTTCACCGAGCAAGCGGATACGCGTGCCGGGGAATGGGAACCCGACCGAGCGCAGTCGCTCCTCGGCGGCCGGGCCGTCGATGGCGTGTAGTTCACGTGGCAGCCCCGAGACGATGACCTCGGTCTGGCCGTAGAGATTGAGGAAGCCGGCGTGTGGCAGCACGGACATCGCCCGCCGTAGCGTGGTCGCGGTCATCGGTGCGGCCGAATAGACCACCGTTTGAACCGATTCCACCGTCGAGGGGTCCGCTACGGCGTCGAGCAGCGCCTTGAGCATGACCGGTGCCAGGTGCAGCACCGTGATCCGCTCGTCGGCGATCAACCGCACTGCTTCCACTGCGTCGAACTGCTGCTGCAGCACCACTGTTCCGCCACGGGCATGTAGTCCGCCGACGATCGCGAGCGCCCCGACATGGAACATCGGCATGTTGATCAGGCCACGATCAGCACTGCCGCAACGCATTTCGTTGTTCATCGTGTAGTCGACCCGACGGAACTCGCGCTGCCCCACGATGCAGCACTTGGAGGCGCCGGTGGTACCGCTTGTGAACAACAGGCAGGCGATGTCGTCGGCGACGGCGCGCAACGCGGGCTCGCCACCGCGGCCGCCCGCGATGAACTGCTCATAGCCAATCATTCCCCTCGGGGCCTCGCCGCCGATCACCACCGCCAACGGTATCGAGGGCAAGTGCGACAGGATGTCGGCGATCACCGGGACGAACTCGTCGGCCACGAACACCACCGAGGGCTCGACGCGCCGCAGCACGTCCGCCATCTCCGGCGGTGAGAGCCGAAAGTTGACGGTAGCCATGATGATTCCACTGAGCTGAGTGGCCGCGATCACCTCGCCGAACTCGATGCCGTTGCGGCTCAACACCGCAATGCGGTCCTGGCGCTGAACCCCCGCCGCGGCCAGCGCCGACACCAGTCGCACGGCCCGATCGCGCAACCGAGCATGGGTGACCGAGCGAATGCCGTGCCGGTACGCGACTACGTCACCGAAGCGCTCGGCGTTGTCGGTGACGATGTCGCCGAGGGTCATGTCGCATCCATTGCCGCCCATCAGCGGCTCCGCGGCCGGATCGAGGCGAGCATCGTCCGCACGCTGAGGCGGCAGCGCCCGCATTCGGCGCCGGCGCCGCAGACGTCGGCGATCTGCTTGCACGTCAACGCACCTGAGGCGATCGCGTCCGCGACGGTCTGCGACGTCACGGCTCTACAGAGGCAGACATACATCTACTGGGCTCACCTGCCCGATTCGATCGTCAACACGTCCATCAGACGGCCGACGAACACCGGAGGATACGACCCGTACTCGGGACGACGCATCCACGCCGCGGCGGAATCGGGGTTTTCGATCCAACGGTGGGCCTGCGTCTCGTCGTCGAACTCGTGGAGGAAGAACATCTCCTGCGGGTCGTCGAGAGCGTGGTAGGTCCACAGCTTCCGCACGCCGGCAACACTGAAGCGATCCATCGCACCCTGCACGCGGGAGACGACATCACCGACGGAGTCCACGCCGGCGAACGCGGCGACCACGATGCCTGGCGGGACGTCCGGCGACGCCGCGATGTCGATCTTCTCGACGATCTCGCCGGCGAACACCAGTGGAAAGTCGTCGACACCCGCAACGTCGAACCATTCGCGGATCGCGGGCGAACGCATCATCCTGACTACCGGCTCGCGGCGTCGAATGCCTATCGTGACCAGCACCAAGCCCGGCTCCTGCGTAGACAGGTACACCACCGCGTGATGTGCGCCCATCGTGGCCAGCTGGGATTGCCGCGCCGCGATCTGAGCCCACATGTGACCCGGATCGTGCACTCGATAAACCGAGGCGAGCACCACCGAGTGGACGTGTTCGGTTGCGTTCACACCCGTCCCCGCACGCCCGTTACCGGGCGCTCAGAAGCATCGACCCGGCCACCGGTCCGCCCCCGACCCCGACTGCCACCACCTCGGGGGTCCGGGGCGCCTGCCGGTCACCGCCCTCGCCCCACATCTGTACGCACGCCTCGTGCAGGAACCCCATGCCGTGCAGACGACCTCCGGAGAGTTGTCCACCGCTGGTGTTGATCGGCAGCGAGCCGTCGAGCGCGATGCGCGAACCGTCGTCGATGAATTCGCCGACCTTGCCGTGGTCGCAGAAACCCAGCGCCTCCAACCACATCACGGTCAGGAACGAGAACCCGTCGTAGAGCTGGGCCATGTCGACGTCGGCCGGGGTCAGCGAGGTGTGCTCCCACAGCGTCGCGGCCGAGTCGTGGGCGGCCATCGTGGTGATGTCCGAGCGTTGGTCCCAGGTCGCGCGTTCGAACATGCCGGGGCCCACGGACTCCACCGTCAGCGGGTGCCGAGGCAGGCCGTTGGCGGCGTCACGGCGCGAAATGATCACGGCAGTGGCGCCGTCACACGGTGCGTCGCAGTCGTAGAGACATAGCGGCTCGGAGATCATTCGAGCTCCGAGGTAGTCGTCCATCGTCATCGGCTCGCGATAGATCGCGTCGGGGTTGAGGCCGGCATTCGTGCGTGCGTTGATCGCTATGCGGCCGAGGTGCTCCCGCGTCAAGCCGAAGTCCTGCATGTACCGCTGGGCCGGCATCGCCAGCCAGTTCGCCGCCGACAGCGCACCGAAGGGAGCTACCCACTCCAGGTGCGGGGGTAGTTCGCCGCCACCGAAGAGCACCGACGCGCGGCCGCCCCCGGCCTGCTGGGCCGCGGTGGACTCCCATACCGAGCGGTACACCACGACGTGGTTGGCCAACCCGAGGCTGACGGCCATGCACGCCTCGATGGCCGGGCCGATCTGGCCCGCGGTCTCCATCGCCGAGACGTACCAGCGCGAGCGCAGCCCTAGTGCGTTGCGGACCTCCTGAACCGTGGCTCCGGAGAATCCGGCGTCGGGTACGCCAGGGCCAGGGTAGCTAGCGATGCCATCGACGTCGTCGACGCTCAATCCGGCGTCCTCGATCGCCCGAAGCACCGCCTCGAGCGTCAGGTCCAGGCCGGTGCGGCCCAGCCGGCGGCCGACCTGCGACTTGCCAGCCCCGGTCAGGACTGCCCTTCCGTCGAACGGTCCGCCCCTCATGCGCGATCCCGCTTCGCTTCTCGCTGGCCCCTCATGCGCGATCCCGCTTCGCTTCTCGCTGGCCCGTCATGGGCGACCCTCTCGCTGGCCCTTCATGCCCGCTCCCGCTTCCTCGCGTTCGCAACCGACGCACGTCGCCGATGCCTTGATACATCTAACTCTTTTGGGGCGCGTGTGGGCCATCAGAACACGAACCTCGCGATGAGTTCGGCGACGGCGGCCGGTTTGTCGACGCCGTCGATCTCGACGGTGTGCCGCACGGTCAGGTTGACGGCGTCGTCGCCGACGGGGGTGGCATCGGCCAGGTGAGAGCGGACCCGGATCCGGCTGCCCGCAGTCACGGCGGACAGGAAGCGGACCTTGTTCAGGCCGTAGTTGATGCCCATCTTCGCGTTCTCGATGCGGTAGTTGTCCTTGCTCACGCCGGGGATGAGCGACAGCGTCAGGAAGCCGTGCGCAATCGTTGCGCCGTAGGGACTCTCGGCCTTCGCCTTCTCGACGTCGACGTGGATCCACTGATGATCCATGGTGACGTCGGCGAACTCGTCGATCCGGTCCTGATTGACCTCGACCCACCGGCTGACGCCGAGCTCCTCGCCGATCGTCGCCACCGCGTCGTCCACGGACGTGATCACCTTCACCAACTGCTCCCATCGTCGCCTACCCGAAATACCGATATCTATTTAACGGTATAGACTGGCCGCGCACGTCGGGCAACCAGCCCGCCACGGCCGACGATCTTGGGAGACACATGGCCTCGACGACGTCCCGCGCGGCGATCATTGCCGCCGCCCGCACACCGATTGGAACGGCACGGCGCGGCACGCTCGCCAACGTGCCCGCGATCGAACTAGCCAAACCGGTGGTGTCGGCCGTCATCGAACGCTCCGGCCTCGACCCCGCCGAGTTCGACGACCTGGTCCTGGCCGAGAGCATGCAGGGCGGCGGCGACAGTGCCCGCTACATCGCGGTGGCCCTCGGCTTGGTCGACATTCCCGGGCTCGCCGTCAACCGACAGTGCGCGTCGAGCCTGTCCGCCATCGCGGTGGGTGCCGGCCAGATCGCCGCCGGAATGAGCGGAGCCATCCTTGCCGGCGGCATGGAGTCGCTGTCCACCGGACCGATCATGCAGAAGCGCAAGGCCTTCACCTCGGGCAAGTCACCCGAGGACTACGAGCAGTGGTTCCCCGAGTCGCATCCGCCGACTGCGGAAGCGCCCGCGATGGACATGTCCATCACCGTCGCGCACAACTGCAACATCCAGTACGGGATCACCCGCCAAGACCAGGACGAGTGGGCACTGCGCAGCCATCAGCGAGCGATCAAAGCCATCGACGCGGGATCGTTCACCGACGAAATCATCCCGATCGAGGTCCCCCAGGCCGACGGAAGCACCATCACCTTCTCCGCGGACGAGCATCCCCGACGAGGCAGTTCGATGGAGTCGTTGGCCGGGCTCAAGATTCTGCACCCCGAGATCGAGGGCTTCTCGGTCACCGCGGGCAACTCGTCGGGGATCAACGACGCCGCGGCCGTCGTCGCGCTGACGTCCCCCGACACCACTAGGGACGTGCTGGCCAACGTGCTGTCGTGGACACAGGTCGGACTTGACCCGACGCGCACCGGCAGCGGCCCTATCAAGGCCATCCCGAAGGCGCTCGAGTTGGCCGGTCGCAAGCTCGAGGACGTCGCACTCTTCGAGATCAACGAGGCGTTTGCCGCTCAGGCCGTCGCGTGCACGCGCGAACTCGGCCTCGACGAGGAGATCGTCAACGTCTACGGGTCGGGCATCAGCCTCGGCCACCCGATCGCTGCAACGGGTGCACGAATGGTGACCTCCGCGATCTACGAACTACGCAGGCGCGGCGGCGGAATCGGCGTGCTGTCGATGTGCGCGGGCGGCGGCATGGGTGCCGCGATGGTCATCGAGGTGGTCTGAGATGACCGCACTCATCGCCGAGGGGCTGTTCCGCGTCGACGGCGACCGGGCGGTGCTCTTCGCATCCCGCAGGCGTTCGTCGGGCGTAGTCAAGTTCCCCGCCGAGCGAGCTGAGCTGTTCGACGGCGATCAGAAGATTCAGGACGACATCGAGCGGATCGAATTATCCACCGAGGGAACGCTTTACACCTACACCACGCAGGAGTTCGTGCCCCCGCTGCCATACAAGGGTGACCGCTCCCCCGACGGATTCAAGCCGTATGTGGTGGGCTTCGTCGAGTTGGCCGAAGGCGTGCTGGTGGAGACGCTGATCGTCGACGCGACGCCTGCCGACCTCCGCATCGGCCAGACCCTGGTGTCGACCACCACGACACTGAAGCCGGTCGATGGCGAGCCGGTGCTGACGTTCGCCTTCCGCCCGGCTTCGGGGGGCTAGGGTTCATGGCGTGACGGACCTGGGCACTCCTCGCGTCAGGCTTCATCCGCTGCACGGCGTGCATCAGCCTACGACCGCGAATCCGTTGCGGCGCAACCGGTCCGCGCGCCGAACCACGTCCATCGACATCACCCGAGACGAAGGCTCGCTGGATCCGGTGTACCTCACCGGGCGGGCGCGCGACATCTGGACCGACCAGCACGGCCAGGTGTCCGAAGTCGGCACGGCCGGTCTGGCGGCCACCATCGAGCTGATCGCCCGCGTCGTCCGGCACGTCGAGGTCATACCGCCCGTCGCAGCGGTGTCCCACCTCTCTGGCGCACCGGCCATGAGCGGGTTTCGCGCCGCGGCCGACAAGGCCGCACCCCATCTGCGGGCAGCACGCGACCTGCGCTACACGCTGCTCGACGACGTCCCCGTGGCGACCCTGATCTCCGGCCATGCACTGTCGGCGTCGGGCGTTCTCGGCGACGTTGCGAAGTCCGGCTACCTGCCCGTCGCCGACCAGTGCGCAGGTTTCGCCACCGGCGGACTGCTGATGAACTCGTTCGAGGCGGGCGACCCGGTGATCGTCACCGGACCAGAAGCGCCCGACCTCGACCACGGCGACGATCCACTGGCGTGGCACCCCATGACGCAGTTGCCTCCGCAGGCCATGCGCCGACGCCGCCGCATCGACGTCTTCGAGGAAGGCGCCGGGCGACTTGGCATCGACGCGATGTTCCGCGATTCCTACGTCCGGACCGACGGGGTGGAGACGATCATCCACGAATACACCCTCGAGGCCGTCGTGGACGGCGGCACCGGTGTGATCGTCGAGTCGCGAGCGACGCCGCGGGTGCTGCCATGGCAGGAGTGCCCGGGGGCGGTCGCCAGCGGCGAGCGGATCACCGGAATGACGTTGCGCGAACTGCACTTTCGCGTCCGTCAGGAGTTATTCGGGACGAGCACCTGCACCCATCTCAACGACCTTCTGCGCAGCGTCGCCGATGCCGAGGCACTGATCGCCCTGGTGCGCGACGCCTGACGCGTGCGGGCCGTCGTCAGCGCGGCCCCGGCGTGGCGTCGCCCAGTTCGTCGGCATCGGCGGGCTCGGCGTCAACGGCGCCATCCGCATGCTTGCCCGGCTTCTCGGCAGCGTCGACGTCCTCCAATGCCTTCTCGTCGGTGACCGGTTGACTGGTGTCGAAGCCTGACATGTGTTGCTCCTTCGGATCTTCGAACGAATGACGCTCGGAGGGACTGTCCCCAATGGGGTATCCACAATCCCGCGATCCAACCCTTTGGCCCGCGTCCGATTTCGCCGTCCGCGTCAGCGATGCGTCATTCCCACGATCATCTCGGCGACGACCGCGATCATCTCGTCGCGGTCGACGGCTACCGTCTGCCGGTGCACCGTGTGCCAGGCTCGATCCAACAGCCCCATCACCGCGACGCCGACCACATCCGGTGAGTGCGAACCGTTTCCGGCGATCGCCTGACCCAGCTTCCACGACGCCCGCGACACCATGCGGTTGCGCGATCTGCGAAACGCGTCGTCGTCGGGAGCCGAGTGGGCCGACGCGAGCACGAACGCGCCGTGATGGTCCATGTAGTCGAAGTAGTGGCCGACCCATGCCTGAACGTCGCGCGGACCGAACGGTTCGTCGGCGTCCGCCCACTGCGCGATCACGGTGAGTGCGTCGTGATAGGCGGTTTGCCCGAGAACGTTGAAGATCTCGCGTTTGTCCTTGAAGTACGTGTAGAAGCCGGCCCGCGAGATGCCGCACGCCTCGGTGATCGCGTTGATGGGCGTACCCCCATAGCCGCGCTCGAGGAAGAGGCGGCGGCTGGCATCGAGGATCGCCGCGCGGGTGCGCTCACCGCGACTGGCGTCCAGCGCTACGACTGGCGATCCCGAGGTGACGGTCATGCCGCGACCTTAGATGACGATGGTGTCAAACACAATCACTGCAGTTCAAAATGATGTCATAGCTCCGACCAGCTCCTACTTGACACAAGTGTCAAGTTGCGCGAAGCTCGTCATCAAGCTCAAGTTCAGTTAGTGAGAGGCAGACCGATGACCCAGTTCACCGACGCACCGATCTTCGATGCCGACCAGCACATGTACGAGACGCCCGATGCGCTGCTCAAGTACCTCCCCGAGCAGTACAAGAAGGCGGTGCAGTTCGTCCAGATCGGCAGGCACACCAGGATTGCGATCCTCAACAAGATCACCGACTACATGCCGAACCCGACGTTCGAGCGAGTGGCCGCCCCCGGCGCGCACGAGAAGTTCTACTCCGGCCAGAACCCCGAGGGTCTGACGATGCGGGAGATGTCGGGCCGTGGCATCGACACCCCGCCGGGTGCGCGCAACCCGGAGGACCGGATCGCCGAACTCAACGGCCAAGGCGTGGATGCCTGCCTGAACTACCCCACGCTGGCCAACCTCGTCGAGCACTCCTCGGCGGAGGATCCGGAGCTGACCGCCGCGATCATTCACGCCCTCAACCAGTGGATGCTCGAGCACTGGGGCTTCAACCACGCCGACCGTGTGTACTCGACGCCGGTCATCAACCTGGGCATCGTCGACGAGGGCCGCAAAGAGCTTGAGTACATCCTGAACAACGGCGCCAAGGTCGCGCTGATCAAGCCGGCCCCCGTCAAGGGATACAAGGGCTGGCGCTCCCCCGCCCTGCCCGAGTTCGACCCCTTCTGGCGCGACGTCGAAGCCGCCGGCCTACCGATCGTTCTGCACGCCAGCCAGCCGCCGCTGCAGGAGTACATCGAGAAGTGGGAACCGGCCGATACCAGCAGCGCGTTCGAGATGTCGGCTTTCAAGTGGACCGCGCTGGGCCACCGCGAAATCGCCGACATGCTGACCAGCCTGATCTGTCATGGCACGCTCACGCGTTTTCCGAAGCTGCGGATCGCCAGCGTCGAGAACGGAAGTGCTTGGATACGACCGCTCTTCGACGATCTGCAGTCGACTTACCACAAGATGCCGCAGAACTTCCCCGAGCATCCGCACGACGTGTTCCGGCGCAACTGTTGGGTCAGCCCATTCTGGGAGGGTTCGGTGGCCGACGTCGTCGAGACGGTCGGATGGGACAAGGTGATGTTCGGCTCGGACTGGCCGCATCCCGAGGGCCTGGCCACCCCCACCGGCTACTGGAAGTACGCCGAGGGCATGGACGAGCGCCGCACCTACGACTTCATGGGTGACAACGCCAGGCGGTTCATGGGGCTGCCGATCGTCAACCCCGACCCGACCGCGGTGCGGCCACCGGAGTTCGCCAACGCCTGAGGCAAGCCGAGCGCGTCGTCACCACGGCATCACCCCTTGACACGTTGCGCTGCAGTCTCTCTCGACTGTCAACGCACACATGTCAAGGGGCGACGTGGCCTCCGCTGCTAAGGGGGTCACCTTGGCGGGCGTACCGGCGGCGTGACGAATGAGCGCGAACGCGTCGCGCATCGCATCGGTCACCTCGTGTGGATCGTCAAAGGTGACGTCGTCGGCGAGCCGGAGATGTTGAGTCGGTCGACGTAGCTCCAGACGGTGATGTTCACGCCGACACCAAACGTCAAGGGTCCGACCGAGAAGAGTTGCGAGACTGGGGCGCCGGCGATCCGGCCGCACTGGCGGGGACCCGGGACGTTCGAGACGGGAACATTGATGAGCTTGTTCGGCGAGTCGCTGGTCGCGATCCGGCGAAACCCCCACTCGGTCAGGGCCGGTGGCGCGTAGTTCGACCACCGGCTGACCAGCTCTTGGCCGAGGAGTCGGGCGTTCTCCTTGCCGATCGTCGCGCCGATTCGGGCCAGGCGCACCCACTCCAACGGATCTGCGGCGTGCACCGGCAACGACGCCACGTCCGGCGGCGAGCTTCAGGCACTCATCCAGCCGGAGGCCGGCACCACCTCCTACACCGTGGCGGGCTCAGTCGCTGGCTGGCAACGGCTTGGCTTCCTTGATCACCAGGAGGGTCGTGCCCACACTGAGTGACCCGGCGCCTGCCTTGGTGACGAGCACCTCGGCCGCGCCGTCGTCCACGTAGCGCTTGCCCATCGCGTTCCCGTCGGCGAAGGCCGGGTCGAGCGTCTGACCCGCGGGACGATCGGCGTCCAGCGCGAGCATCGGTTGGCCGCCGCAGCGCAGATCGTCGAGGCTGTCGGCCGCCTTGACGACAATGACTTGGGTGTCGCACACCTGGCTCCGCAGCCTAGTTCCGTTCTTGATCATGTTGCCTCCCTTTACTTTTCGGCGCTGGCGCCGCGCAGATCTTCGATGATTTCGCGACGGAGCAGCTTTCCCGTCGCGTTCGTGGGCAGGACGTCTCGAAAGACCACCCGGTCGGGGGTGCGTGAGCCCCGCAGCACCTTCCGAACGTGTTCGCGTAGTTCACCGGCATCCGGCTCAGTACCAGCAGCGGGAACCACGACGGCAACGATGGCCTGTCCCCATTGAGGATCCGGAACACCCACGACGGCGACCTCGTGGACGTGCGGATGCTCGACGAGGACGTCTTCGAGTTCTGCGGGGGCGATGTTCTCGCCGCCGCGGATGATGGTGTCGTCCGACCGACCGGTGATGAAGAGATAGCCCGCCTCGTCGAGGGTGGCGATGTCCTTGGTGGGGAACCACCCGTGCTCGTCGAGCACCGATCCGATGCCGGTGTACTTGCCGGACACCTGCTCGCCGCGCACGAACAACTCACCGGCCTCCCCCGGGCCGAGGACGTTCCCGTCGTCATCGCGAATCTGCACCTCGATGCCGGGCACCGGCTGGCCGACCGAGCCGAGCCGCTTGGCCGCGAGCTCGTCGGGGTTGCCGTGTGCCGCGCGGTGGTCATCGGGAGTCAGTACGGCGATGGTCGAACTGGTTTCGGTCAGGCCGTAGGCATTCACGAATCCGACCCCGGGCAACAGGTCGAGCGCCTTGCGCACCAACGGGAGTCCGACCTTCGATCCGCCGTAGGCCAGGTTGCGCAGCGAGGGTAGGTCCAGTGGGTGTCGTTCCAGCTCGGTGACGATGCGGTCCAGCATGGTGGGGACGACCGTCGCGGTAGTCACCTTTTCGTCGGCGACCAGGCGCACCCATTCGCTAGCTTCAAAGGTGGTCAGGTAGACCATCTTTCGGCCGGCGTACAAATTCGACATCGCCGCGTTGACCCCGGCGATGTGGTACGGCGGCACACAGATCAGCGCAGCGTCGCTGGGGTCCGCCGAATCGAACTCCACGGTGGCGGTGATGTAGCTGGTCAGGTTGCCGTGGGAGAGTTCGACCGCCTTCGGCTTGGAGGTCGTGCCCGAGGTGAAGAGGACGATCGCAACGTCCTCGGGGTCGGCGAATTCAGCGACGGGTTCGGCAGTCCGCGCCGCAGCCAGGAACTGCTCCGACGTCAGGACTCGTTCGCCGACGACGCTTCCGATCATGTCTCGGTAGCGATCGTCGACGATCACCAGCGGATCGGGCAACCGGTCGATGAGCTCCTGAATCCCGTCGGCGCTCAAGCGGTAGTTGATGGGCGTGTACGGCCGACCCGCGCGTGCCGAGGCGAAGATCAGCAACGGCTGCATGAGACCGCCGCAGCCGATGTACGCGACGTGCTCGGCGCCCGCGCCGGCAATGACGCCGGCTCCCCCATCGGCCATGGCACTGAGTTCACCGATGGTGAACCGATTGCCACCATCGACCACGGCGACCCGGTCCGGATCACCAGAAGCGGCCATCTCCAACAGCAACGAGATACTCAAGAGCTCCTCAGCCTTCGTCTACGCGAGAAAAGTGCGACCCAACCCCCCGCCTCCCGGCGCCGGACCAATTCTAGACCCAGTCCCGAGAATCAGATATATAGTTATAGGCTTAGCGGCATTCACGTCAACGCGGATTCCTGCCACGGGGCGGAAACGACGGTGACACCCTGCCGGAAGGAATGCAATGAGCAGCTCGCCCGAGATCGCCATCATCGGTGTCGGACTTCATCCCTTCGGACGTTATGAAGACCGGTCGGCGCTCGAGATGGGCGCCGTGGCGATCAGCAGGGCGCTGCACGATGCCGGGGTGCCATGGTCCGACGTGGGCAGTCTGTACGCAGGCAGCCTGGAGGTGGCCAATCCCGAGGCCGTGACCGGCTTGGCAGGCATGACGGGCATTCCGGCGCGGGCCACGCTGAGTGGCTGTGCGACCGGCAATTCGCTGCTGACCCTGGCGGCTCGCGACGTCCAACTCGGCGAGGCCGACATCGCCGTCGGCGTCGGACTCGACAAGCATCCGCGCGGCGCGTTCGGTGCCGACCCGTCGGTGTCGGGCTTGCCGCAGTGGTACGGCGATCAAGGCATGTTCCTGACCACTCACTACTTCGGCACCAAGATCATGCGCTACATGCACGATCACGGCATCACCGAGGAGACGCTGGCTCGGGTCGCGGCCAAGAACATGGAGAACGGCGCGCTGACGCCCCACGCGTGGCGACGCAAGCCGATGGGCATCGATGCGATCCTGGCCTCACCCGTCGTGAACGCACCACTGCGTCAATACATGTACTGCAATCCCAACGAAGGCGCCGCTGCGGTGGTGGTGTGCCGCGCCGACAAGGCCAAGCAGTACACCGACACGCCGATCTATCTGCGCTCCACCGCGCTTCGCAGTCGCCGCGAGGGCGCCTACGAGCTGCTGCGTACCTCGATCGAGCTGCCGATCCAGCCCGGCACCACGGCCGAGGCCGCGCGCGCCGCCTACGAGTTGGCCGGGATCGGTCCCGAGGACGTCGACGTCGCGCAGCTACAGGACACCGACGCCGGATCGGAGATCATCCACATGGCCGAGACCGGCCTGTGCAAGGACGGCGAGCAGGAGGCGCTGCTTGCCGACGGCGTCACCAAGATCGGCGGCCGGCTGCCCGTCAACACCGACGGCGGCCTGCTCGCCAACGGCGAGCCGGTCGGAGCCTCCGGCCTGCGCCAGGTCTACGAGCTGGTGCAGCAACTCCGCGGGACCGCAGGCGAACGCCAGGTTCCCAACGATCCGCGGGTGGGGCTCGCTCAGTTGTACGGAGCACCCGGGACCGCCGCAGTCGCCATTCTCTCCAGGTAGCCCGACGAAGGAGTTGTGCCGATGACCGATACCCAAGCCGAAGCGCGCCGTCGCGCCGAGGTGGACCTTGACCACCACTCCCCGGAGTTTCGTGATGATCCGTACGGCAGGTTTCGCGAGATGCGCGAATCAGGCTGTCCGGTAGCACATTCGGACCATTACGAAGGCTTCTGGGCGCTCGCCGACTATGCCTCGGTGTTCGATGCCGCCCGCGACGACGACCTGTTCAACTCGTATCCATCGGTCGGCGTGCCCGCCAGCGAGCTGCCGCTGCCGATTCTGCCGATCGAGTCGGATCCTCCGGAGACGCAGCAGTTGCGCGAGGTCACGCTCAAGCGCTTCTCGCCGGCTTCGGCGGAACGGTTCCGCGAGGGCGCCATCGAGATGACCAACGAGGCCATCGACGCGTTCATCGAGCGCGGCGAATGCGACTTGGTCGGCGAACTCACCACCCCGCTTCCAGCTCGGTTGATCCTGCGGCTGTTGAAGTTCGATGAGTCGCGGCACACGGACTGGGTGCACTGGGTGCACAGCACCGTGCACGACCGTGCCCACGATCCGGAGAAGGCCGGGATGGCGGGCATGGAGATGTTCGGCGAGATCGTCAAGCACATGGAGCAGCGGCGCGCCGAGGGACTGGGCGACGACCTATTCAGCGACATCCTGCGCGGCACGCTGAACGGCCAGCCGCTCGACGACGGCCAGATCACCATGTACACGGTGCTGATGATGCTCGGTGGCATGGACACCACCAGCGGGTTCACCGGCAACGTGTTGCGTCGACTGTGTGAGGACCGCGAACTGCGCCAGCAGTTCATCGACGACCCGGGCCTGGTCAAGAAGGGCACCGACGAGATGCTTCGGCTGTACACGCCGACCTTGGGCCTGGCGCGCACCGTGTCCAGGGACGCCGAATTTCATGGGCAGCCGCTCTGCCAGGGCGACCGGGCAATTCTGATGTGGGCGGCGGCCAACCGCGACCCCGCGATGTTCGAGCACCCCGACGAACTCGACCTGTCCCGCCCGAATGCCAAGAAGCAGATGGCGTTCGGGGTCGGCATGCACCGCTGCCTCGGCTCCCACTACGCCAAGATGATGTTCGACGTCATGGTGACGCAGGTCCTCAAGCGGCTTCCCGACTTCGAGCTGGCGGAGCCACACAAGTTGTTCGAGGATGCCGGCGAGGTATACGCAGTGCGAGAATTGAAGGTCAAGTTCACGCCTGGCACACGGCTGAGCTGACGTTGAAGGACGCACCCGGGCCCGATGGCGTTGAGATAGCGGGTACGACGGAAGGCGCGCGGTGACGGTCGCATCCCCCGAGTCGCTTCGCTTCTGCCAGCCGGCCGGCACCATCGCCGGTCTGCTGGACGAGTGTGCCGTCAGTCGACCGGATCGCCCACTACTGCGCGATGCCGCGGGCGCGACGCTGACGGTCAGTGAGGTCGCGGCGCTGTCGTCGGTGGCCACGCGATGGTTGTGGGACGCCGGCGTGCGGCCGGGCATGACAGTCGCGTGGCAACTGCCGTCGCACGTCAACGCGGCGGTCCTGATGTTGGCGCTGGCCAGGACGCCGGTCGTCCAGGCCCCGGTACTGCACCTCTACCGAGCGCGGGAAGTACGCACCGCAGTCGATGTCGCCGGCGCCGACATCCTGTTGGTCGACGAGTCGACAGTCGCCAACACTCCGGGGAAGGTGCGCACCGTCGTCGTGCCTGCCGACCTGGTGGAGCAGTTGCAGACCTCGATGCGCTCCCCCCACCCCGAACTGGGCAGCCCTCGGGCTGCGGCGGAGGCCAGTTGGGTGTACTTCACCTCGGGCACCACGGGCCGACCCAAGGGTGTGCGCCACACCGATGCCACGTTGCTCAGCGCCTCGCGCGGTTACGTCGCACACATCGGGCTGGGCAGCCACCCCGAGGAAGTCGGCACCATCGCCTTCCCCATCGCGCACGTCGGCGGCATGGTCTACCTCGCCGCCGCGCTACTCGGTGACTTCCCGGTTGTGCTGATCCCCAGGGTCACCGTCGATGACCTACCTGCGCTGCTCGCCAAGCATCGGGTGACGGTGACCGGCGCCAGCACCGCGTTCTACCAGATGCTCCTGTCGGCCCAAATGGCAGCGTCGACAACCGAATTGCTGATGCCATCACTGCGGATGCTGATCGGTGGCGGTGCCGCGTGCCCGCCCGAAGTACATCGACTGGTGCGCGAGCACTTGAAGATCCCCGTGGTGCACGCCTATGGAATGACCGAGGCGCCGATGATCTGCGTCAGCGAGTTCGCCGACACCGATGAGCAACTGGCCAACAGTGCGGGCCGGCCGATCCCGGGTTCGCAGGTCCGGATAAGTACGGGCGGTGAGATCGAACTGAGGGGTGGCAATCTGACCCCGGGTTACGTCGAGTCCGGGCAGTGGGAGCAGGTGGTCACCGCGGACGGCTGGTTCCGCAGCGGGGACCGGGGTCACCTGCGTCCTGACGGCCGCATCGTGGTCACCGGCCGAACCAAGGACCTGATCATCCGCAAGGGCGAGAACATCGCTCCCGACGAGATCGAGAACGAACTGCTGGCCCACCCCCTCGTCGACGAGGTCGCGATCGTCGGCCAGCCGGACGAGTTGCGTGGCGAGTTGGTCTGCGCGGTGGTACGGCGGTCCCCGCGCCACCGCGACGTCACCCTCGAGGAGTTGTGCACGTTCCTCGACGCACGCGGATTGATGAAGCAGAAGTGGCCTGAGCGGCTGGTCGTCGTCGACGACTTTCCGATGACCGGCCTCGGCAAGGTCGCCAAGTCCGAACTGGCCCAACGGATCGCAGGAGGAACCCGATGACGGCGCTGGAAGAAGACGAGCGTCGGGAACTCGCGCAGTCCGTGCGCGCCGTCTGCGAGCGGCTGTCGCCGGAGGAGCGGGTGCGCGCCGTCGCCTACGGCGAGGGAGACCACCAAGACGGAGAGTCGGGCGGGAGCGTGCCCTCCGGGTTCGACACGGCACTCTGGGACGTGCTGTGCAATCAGGTCGGAGTGGCCGCCATCGCGCTGCCCGAGCACCTGGGCGGCGCAGGCTACGGCGCGTCGGCACTGGGGGTGGTCGCACACGAACTGGGCCGCGCGCTGGCGCCGGTGCCCTTCACCAGCTCCGCGGTACTGGCGACCGGCCTGCTGCTGGACTTGACTCCGCACGACCCCGATGCCGAGAAGCGCTTCACGGAACTCGTCGAAGGCCGACGCACCGCTGCTGCGGCGCTGACCGGGGACGGCGGGCTGTGGCGTCCATCGGCAGTGACGCTCAGCGCATCGCGCGCCGGCGGGGACTGGTTCATCGACGGCACCGTGCGCCATGTCCTCGGCGGCACTGCCGCCGACGACCTCGTCGTCGTCGCCACGGCAGAGGACGGGGAGCCTGCGGTGTTCCTGCTCGACCCCACCGCGGACGGCGTCGCGCCCGAGGCCGAACGGGTGCTCGACGGCACCAGGCCGATGGCGACCCTCACGTTCAACGCTGCGCCTGCTGCCCGACTCTCGGGCGCGGGCCCCGTCGGTACCATCATCGAACGCAACGTCGACGTGGCGCTGGCCGTGTTGTCGGCCGAACAGGTCGGGGCCTGCGAGCGGGTGCTCGAGATCGCCACGGACTACGCCCGCACCCGCGAGCAGTTCGGCAGGCCGATCGGCAGCTTTCAGGCCATCAAGCACAAGTGCGCCGACATGCTGGTGGATCTCGAGTGGGCGCGTTCGGCCTCGCAGGCCGCACTGCAGGCCTTCGACGGCCCAGAGGGCGCACGTGCGGCCGCCGAATCGGACTGGCGCGCCAGCATGGCAAAGGCAGTGTGCTCCGAGGCTCTACGCGATGCCGTGTCCGCCAACGTCCAGATTCACGGCGGCATCGGTTTCACGTGGGAGGATCCCGCCCACCTCTACTTCCGGAGGGCGCGAACGGATGAGGTGGTGCTGGGGTCGTCGGCCCAGCATTGGGACCGGCTGACGGCGCTGACCACCTCTTGAAGTAGCTTGCTCGCCCTGAGCAGCGTGATTACACTCAACTCAAATAGCTAAATGTTTTTCGGATTGAACACACTCAGATACAGGGGAAGCCCGATGCCGCTGCAGTCGGTCCGTGACGAGTACCGCACGCCCCCGGACGGGACCTGACGTGCCGGTAGCCGAGGACACCGAGGCCCTTCGCTCCGAGATCCGGACCTTTTTGGAGAACGCCGAGAAGCCCGCCGGTCTGCGCAACTACGGGCCAACCCCTACCGATACCGACGTCGAACCGGGCCGCGCGTGGCACAAGTACCTCGCCGAGCACGGACACGTATGCCTGCACTGGCCCGTCGAATACGGCGGCCAGGACGCCTCGGTGGCCCGTCAGGCCGTCTTCGCCGACGAATGCGCCCGCGCCGGTGTGCCGCGACAACTAGGGATCACGGCCATCGACCTCGTCGGCCCGGTCCTGATCAAGTTCGGCACAGATGCCCAGAAGGCGCAGTTCCTCGAGCCGATCCGCACGGGTGACGACATCTGGACGCAACTCTTCTCCGAGCCGGGCGCCGGCTCGGATCTGGCGGGCGTGCGGACGAAGGCGCAGAAGGTCGGCGGCGGGTGGCTCGTCGACGGCCAGAAGGTGTGGAGTTCCGCGGCGAACTCGGCCAAGTACGGCCTCCTACTGGCCAGGACCGGTCCGGAAAGCCACCGCGGCCTCAGCATGTTCATCGTGCCGATGGACGCCGCTGGGGTGACGGTGCGACCCCTTACCCAGCTCGACGGCGAGAGCAAGTTCAACGAGGTGTTCTTCGACCAGGTCGAACTCTCCGATGACGCGCTGATCGGCGGTCCCGGTCAGGGCTGGACCATCGCCATGGTGACGCTCGGACGCGAACGGCTCACCCTGGGCTCCCAGGCAGTGTCGATGTTCAAGCTGCACGAGCAGATGATGCGGGCCGCGCGTGATCGCGATCTTCTCGATCCGGTGCTGAGTCGGTCGATGATCAAGCTGTGGAGCCGAATGTGGTTGTTACGCTTCACCTGGCAGCGGGCCATCGAATCCGGCGATACCGGTACTACGGCCTTATCGGTGCTCAAGCTGAAGACCTCCGAGACCCACCGCTACCTCGGAGACATGCCGACCGCATTCCTCGG
>JAOPWT010000586.1 GCA_025965555.1 Mycobacterium sp. | reverse complement strand
AGGACATGACATGACGATCAGCCGTGCCGACATCAGGGGTGTAATCGGAATCGTCCCGACACCGGCGACCAGCGACGCCGGTGATTGGCGCTGCGTGAACAGCGTCAACGTCGCCGAGACCGGGAAGATGATCGAGACTGTCGTCGACGCCGGGATCGAAGTGGTGATGTCGACCGGTACCTTCGGCGAGTGCGCGTCACTGACACATGATGAGTGGCTTCTGTTTTCGCAACATGTCGCCGACACCATCCGCGGTCGGGTGCCCTTCTTCGCAGGCGTGACGACGCTCAACACCCGCGACACCATCGCCAGGGGCCGAGAAGCGATCGCCGCGGGCGCCGACGGACTGTTCGTGGGTCGTCCGATGTGGCTGCCACTCGACGACGACGGCGTCGTGCGTTTCTACCGCGACCTCACCGAGGCCTTGCCCGGCGTACCCGTGGTGATCTATGACAACCCCGCTGCCTTCAAGGGCAAGATCAGCGTAGCTGCCTACCTGCAACTCGCCGACCTACCCGAGATCGTGGCGACCAAGCATGCCGGCGGTCCGTCGTTGGAGAGCGACATCGAGGCGTTCGGCGACAAGGTCGCCGTGCTTCCCCTCGACAGTGACTGGGTCAGGGCCGCCAAGCGCTTTCCCGAGCGGGCCACCGCGTGCTGGTCGGGAAACGTGGCGTGCGCCCCGGCGCCACTGGCCGCTCTGTCCCGCGCGGTGCTGTCGCAGGACTGGGACAGCGCGGATCATATTTCCGAACAGGTGAATTGGGCGTTGGCCCCCCAGTTCGGCGGCGACATGTCGCGTTTCATGGATTACAGCATCCCGGTCGGTCGCGGCCGGTTCCGCGGAGCGGGTCTGATCGACTGCGGACCCAGCCGGCCCCCGTACACCGATGCTCCCTCCGACATGGTCGCAGGCGGCGAGGAGACCGGCCGACGGTGGGCCGAGTTGGAGCAGAAGTACCGCGGGACCCGCTGAGGGCTCGGCACCTTCTCCGCGCGGGGGGTCCGCGGAGCTTCAGGCCTCCGCGGTGATTCAGGCCTAGGCGGTGATTCAGGCCTAGGCGCCGTCGTTGATCGCCATCACCACTGCCTTCGGCTCGGTGAAGAACTCGCGACTGAACGTCCCACCTTCGCGTCCGATCCCGGAATCTCCCACCCCCCCGAACGGCGCACGCAGGTCGCGGATGAAGAAGCAGTTCGCCCAGACCGTGCCGGCTTTCAATGCGGCCGAAACGCGGTGGGCGCGAGACAGGTTCTCGGTGAAGAGCATCGCGTTCAGCCCGTAGGGAGTGTCGTTGGCGGCCTCGATGGCGTCCGCCTCGGTGTCGAAGGGGGCGACCACGACGACAGGGCCGAAGATCTCGTCGCGACAGAGTCGCGACCCGGCGGGCAGGCCCGTCACGATGGTCGGCCTGACCAGCCACCCCTCCCCCAGACCGCCGGTGCGCATGACTCCGCCGTCGGTCGGGATTCCCTCGATGTAGGACCGGACCTTGTTCCAATGTTCCTCGGAGGCAAGCGGACCCAATTGCGTGGCAGGCGATTTCGGATCTCCTGCGGTGAGCGACTCGGCCGCGGCGATGAACCGGGTGAGGAACTCGTCGTACACGTCCCGCTGGACATACAACCGGCTGCCCGCCAAGCAGACCTGCCCGGCGTTGGAGAAGATCGCCCGGATCGACCAACTGACTGCGCTGTCGAGATCGGCATCGGCGAAGACCAGGTTGGCGCCCTTGCCGCCCAGTTCCAGGCTCACCGGGGTGAGGTGAGCCGCCGCCGCTGCGGCGATGGTTCTGCCGGTAGCCGACGCGCCGGTGAAGGTGATCCTGTCCACCCTGGCATCGCCGGTGAGCGCGGAACCGACCGAGCCGGGGCCGTATCCGTGTACGACGTTCAGAACGCCATCCGGGAGTCCGGCCTCCACACCCAGGCGAGCCAGGATGGTGGCGGATGCGGGCGTGTCCTCGGCCGGCTTGAGGACGACCGTGTTGCCCCAGGCCAATGCTGGCGCCACCTTCCAGGTTTCGAGCATCAGCGGGAAGTTCCACGGTGCGATCGCGGCCACCACACCCGCCGGTTCGAAACGCGTGTATGCGTGGTGACCGGTATCCATCGGCAACGCCTCGCCTGCGGACAATCGCGCGTGGTCGGCGAAGAAGCGGAAGTTCTGCGCGGACCGGGGCACGTCGTTGCCGCGGCTGTCGGCGAGCGGCTTGCCCATGTCGGTGGTGTCGGCGAGGGCGAGTTCGTCGCGGTGATCGATGATGAGGTCGGCCAGCCTGTGCAGGGTGGCGCCGCGCTCGGCAAAGCCCATTCGTGGCCAGGGCCCTTCGTCGAAGGCCCGGCGTGCCGCCGTGACCGCGCGGTCGGCTTCATCTGTGCCGCCCAGCGCCACCCGGGCCCACGGCTTCTGGGTCCACGGATCGACGGTATCGAAGACGGCCCCGCTGGAAGATTCGATCTCGTCGCCGTCGATGACGTGTGGAATCAACTCGGTCATGAACCCTTGTTCCGTTCGGCTATGGTTACGTCCCCTGCGGCCCAGTGGGTCTCGGGAACCTCCCGCAGCACCACCCGAATGGTCGCCCGCGAGGCACCAAGCGCAGTCTCGGCCGCGTCCGTCAGACCAGTGATCAACGACCGCAACTGCGCCGGCGTACGGCCCTGTACCAGCGTCACTTCGATTAACGGCATTGCACTACTCTCCTCTGTGCACGACGAGTGAACCCAGGTGCGAAAAGTGCATCCGTACCGAGGTAAATGGGCCTACCGGGACGGCGTCGGTCATGCCGCCGGTGAGCACGATCCAACCGGGCTCGATCGCCAGACCGCGCTCGGCAAGTGTGTTGGCCGCCAACGCAAGTGCCTCGGCCGGGTGGCCCTGCACGGCGGCGCCGGTGGCGCTGTCGACGATGACGCCGTCGACTTCGACCAGGCAGGCCTCCAGGGCGAGATCCAATTGCTCCGGCACCAGCCCGATCGAGCCGGTCAGATACCGCGCGGAGGAGGCGTTGTCGGCCACGACGTCAGGCAACGTGAAGCGGAAGTCGCGATACCGGGAGTCGATGATCTCGACACCGGCGTAGACCCTACCCACTGCCGACATCGCCCGTGGCGCCGTGACGCCGGGCCCGGACAGTCGCTCCTTCATGACGAAGACGAGTTCTGGTTCGGCGCGGGGGTGGATCAGCGACTCACCATCCAACGGCGCCCCGGCGGGCAGCGTCATCGCGTCGGTCAGCCACGCCACCAGTGGAGAGGAGATGCCCATCCGTTGCTGCTTGGCGCGTGAGGTCAGCCCGAGCTTTACCCCCACCACGTGCTCGCCACGTTCGATTCGACGACAAAGCGTCTCGTCTTGAATGGCATAGGCCGTGCGCAGGTCGAGATCTTGCCACTCGTCGGTGAGGGGGTCGCGGGCGGCAGGTGCGTCCTGCGCGCTGAGCAGTTCGGTTGCCGCCCGGTCAACGGACCATGTGCTCATGAGGCTCCTGTACGGAAACGCGCGGTGACGGTACCGAGTTCGGCGAACTGCGCAGTCCACACGTCGCCACCCTTCACGGGTTGCGCGGCGGTGACCGACCCCGGGAGGATGACGTCGCCGGCTTCGAGACAGTCGCCATGCTCGCCGAGGGTGTTGGCCAGCCATGCCAGCGACGCCACCGGTGACCCGAGCGCTGCTCCGCTCGCACCCGTTGCGACGAGTTCGCCGTTGCGAAACAGGTTGCAGCCGAGTAGCCGAAGGTCCGCGGTGGTCGGTCGGATCGGGTGCGCGCCGAGCACGACCCCGCCCGAGGACGCGTTGTCCGCAATCGTGTCGACGATGTTGATACGCCAGTCCTCGATGCGACTGTCGATGATCTCCAACGCAGGCAGCACGAAGTCCACCGCGGCCAGTGCTTCGGCGACGGTGACCCCGGGACCGGCGAGCCCACGCCCCAGTACCAGCGCGACCTCCGGCTCGACCCGCGGCTGAAGGAATGCCGAGATGGGCACGACTTCGGACTCCGAGTAGAACATCTTGTCGTGCAGCACCCCGAAATCCGGCCGCGCAACGCCCATTTGCCGCTGCATGGCCGCCGACGTCAGGCCGACCTTGCGGCCCTTGATCACCCGGCCATCGGCCTGCCACCTGGCGACCTGAGCCTGTTGAATCGCGTAACCATCGGCGATGGTCAACTCAGGAGACCGATCTGTCAGCGGTGCAATGGGATTGCCCCTCCGGTAGGCCTCCAGGATGGCTTCGGCCATCCGATCACGCTCATCGGCGCGCATCAGCCACCGACGACGGGCTCGGGCTGGCGCGCGGCCTGCGCCACCGGCGAGTGGTCCGCCAGTTGCGACTGGGACACCGTCCGTTGGGTGGGGCCCAGCCACATGTCGATGGAGCCCGGTTCCTGAAGTTCGAACATGCGCGGCTTCCACGCCGCCTCGTCCTCGATCAACTGGACGCCGAATGAGTACTCGTAGGTCAGGTTGTCCGGGCCGAGGAAGTAGACGAAGATGGCCGTCGACGTGGGATGGCGACCGGGCCCGTGGAGGATGTGTACGTCATTCTGTTGCAAAAACCGCCAGTTGCGCATCACGTCGTCGAGCGTTTCGACCTGGAAGTTGATGTGGCAGAAGCCCGGTCCCGCGTCATTCTGGAAGAACGCCAGCTTGTGATGGACCGGATCGATACGCATCAGGCATGCGCCGTCTCCGATCCAATCCGACACTCGAGCGCTGAACGCCGTCGACCAAAACTCGTGTGCGGCGCGAACGTCCGGAGCGTCGAGGCACAGGTGACCGAATTCGGCGATGCCGGCAGCGGGCCTTCCGAAGTTGATCGGACGGGACAGGGTGGCCTGCCCGGTGACCAGTTCGACGTGGTTGCCGAACGGGTCGTCGAAGGCGATGAAGTTGCGCACATGCCGTTGGCGGGCTTGTTCGTCGGAACCGCGCCACACCGTACAGCCGAGTTGCTGCAACTCCGATTCGGCGGACTCGAGGGCGGCATCGTCCAGCAGCGAGAAGGCCGACGCGTGGACTCCGGCCTTCGCACTCTGCACCAGCGCCAGGCAATGGTGACGATGATCGGCACGCAGGTAGGACACCCCGGGCTCCTGCAGCACTGGATCCAAGCCCACGATGTCCGTCGCGAACCGCGTCGCACGTTCCAGATTGGTGACCCCGGAACGCACGTAGGCGATGTCCTGCAATTCGATCATCTAGGGCCTCTCTGGTGAAGCGACACGAGTCGGCCAGCACAGCGCGCCGGCGGTCCGTCGTGCACGATACTTACTTATGACCCTGAACTATATTCGGACGAGCCACTGAGGTCAAAGGTATCTTTGCTCAACTTCTCGACTGGACAGCCCTTGACTCGGCAGCCAGCCCGGAAGATGAACGGTTAAATGTTGCGTAGCAATGCTTTACGAGCCGAATGCGATTCGCATCGACGTTCCGGCCTACCGTGTGCCGATCAGTTAGTTGTATCGGTGAATATTTTTCAAAGATGACATGCGTCTGCGATTCAGACGCTAGAGTGGAGCCCCGCCAGGTGTGTACTACTCAAGGAAATGAGCATCGGCACGTGCAAACCTCTCTACAGAGCAACAAGTTGGATGTAGCAGCCCTGCTGGACCGCGACTGGCTCATGTTGATCGGTGGTGATCGCGTCGGTGCCAGTGATGGCGCCACGATGCAGATCACTGCGCCACACGATGGCTCCTCGATCGCGAGCGTGCCCGCCGCCGGGCCAGCCGACGTCGATGCGGCCGTGGCTGCCGCCGCGGCGGCGTTTCCGGCGTGGCGCGACACGACGCTGGTCGAGCGCGCCGAGCTGATCCGGGCGTTCGCGTCGAGATTGCGCGAACGTGCAAGGGATTTCGGCCTGCTCGATGCCATCGACACCGGCAACCCCGTCACCGCGATGATCGGCGACGTGATGATGGCGGCCCGGTGGCTCGACTATCACGCCTCGGTCGCGTTCGGCATCACCGGTGACACCCTGCCATCGATGACCCGCAGCTGGCTTCTGACGCGGAAGGAGCCGTATGGCGTAGTCGGGCGGATCATTCCCTACAACCACCCGATCCTGTTCGCCGCCGCAAAGGTCGGTGCTCCCCTGATCACTGGCAACACCCTGGTGCTCAAGGCGCCCGACCAGGCTCCCCTGTCCTCTTTGCTGATGGCCGAGGTGGTGGGAGAGTCGTTTCCCCCAGGAGTCGTCAACATCCTTTCCGGCAGTGGCGCGGTCGCAGGCGACGCCCTCGTCCGGCACCCCGACGTCAAGCGAATCGCGCTCATCGGCAGCGTCCCGACCGGTCAGAAGGTCATGGCCGCGGCGGCCGAGGTCGGTATCAAACACGTCACCCTGGAGCTCGGCGGCAAGAACGCGATGATCGTCTGCCAGGACGCCGATGTCTCGGCCGTCATCGAAGGGGCCGCCTTCGGCATGAATTGCCATTGGAGCCAAGGACAATCATGCGGCTCGACGACGCGACTCTTCTTGCACGAGTCGCTTCACGACCAGGTGGTCTCTGGGCTGGTCGAGCGACTGAAGTCGATCAAGATCGGCCATCCGTTGGATCCCGCGACGGAGATGGGCTGCCTGGTGTCCTCGGCCCAGTACGACAAGGTGCACCACTACATCGATTCGGCACGACGCGAAGGCGCCCGACTGGTCACCGGCGGCGGACGTCCCTCCGGCGAGGAGTTCGAGGCCGGGTTCTATGTCGAGCCGACGGTCTTCGCCGACGTCGACATGTCGATGACCATTGCGCAGGAGGAGATCTTCGGACCCGTCCTCTCGGTGTTGCGGTTCACCGATCTCGATGCCGCCGTGGCGCAGGCCAACGAGTTGCCGTTCGGCCTTACCGGCGCGATCTGGAGCAACGACATCACCACGGCGGTGTCGGTGGCCGACCGACTCGACACCGGCTACGTGTGGATCAACGGAAGCGGCAGCCATTTCCTCGGGGCTCCCTTCGGCGGCCACAAGAACAGTGGCACCGGTTCCGAGGAGGGAATCGAGGAGCTGGAGAGCTTCCTGCAGACCAAGACGGTCAACATCCCGCTCCGCTGACTTCACCGTCGCGATGTGCCGCCATCGGATCCGATACTTGGGTTTCGATAAAGTACACGACGAGAACTATCCGACGTAGTGCCCGACGGGAGGCCACCTCGTGCCGCAACGGCCCCGCAACCCACCTTCGATCGCCGAGCAGATCGCCCTTGCTGCCGACCGCGAGGGTCCTGACTTCGACACAGCCGTTCTCGGGCTGACCCTTGCACTCTTCCGCACGGCGACCGCGTTCGAGCGTGCTCACGTCACCGAGTTGCTGCCCCACAGCCTGAACATCGGCCAGCTCAACATCTTGACGGTCCTGGACCGCGCCACGGAGCCACTGACGATGGGGGCTCTCGGACAGGCGGTGTCAGTGCTGCCCGCGAATCTCACTGGCGTCGTCGACGGCCTGGTGGGCCGAGGCTACGTCGAACGGATCCCCAACCCGAGCGACCGCCGATCGCTCCTGATCCGCATCGGCAAGGGCGGCCGCAGCTTCCTTCGCAAGTTCCTGCCTGGGCACTGGGCACATCTGCAGCACCTGATGAGCGATATGACGCCGGCCCAACGGCGTCAGCTGCAGTCGTTGCTCGGCAAGTTCCTCGAATCCATCGAGCAGAACGGCAAGGACGCTTCGTCCGGTGTCCAAGCCGCCCGCACCCGGCGTCCGGCTCGTCGCGGCGGCGCGGTACCGACGTGACCGGGCCGGGGCCCGGCGTCATCGACCTCCATACCCACGGAATGCCCCGACGGTTGCCTGCGTTCGGCAGACGCTTTGCGGGCTCGTGGCCCGAATTGGTGGCGACCGGACCGTGCTCCGCCGACATCATGCTCGGCGAGCGTCATTTCCGATCCATCACCGACCAGTGCTGGAACCTGGAACGCCGCATGGCCGACATGGGCACTGATGGCGTTACGCATCAAGTGATTTCACCTATTCCCATCACCTTCTCCTACGGGCTGGACGCCGACGGCGTCGCCGAGCTGTCGCGCGTGCAGAACGACTGGATCGCCGAAGCGGTTCGGGCCTTCCCGGTGCGGTTCAGCGGACTGGGCACCGTGCCACTGCAGGATCCGGACCGCGCGGCGGAAATGGTCGTCGAGATTCGCCGGGACCTCGGCCTGGCGGGCGTCGAGATCGGCTCCAACGTGCGCGACGTGAACCTGGACGACCGTGCCCTGGACCCGTTCTTCGCGGCCTGCGCCGAGCACCGCGCGCTCGTCTTCGTCCACCCGTGGCAGGTGCTGGGGGCCAGCCGCCTCACCCGCTATGGACTCGCCGAGTCGATCGGGATGGGCGCTGAAACCGCCACTGCGGCGGCGACATTGGTGATGGGCGGCGTCCTCGATCGTCATCCCGACCTGAATGTGGTGTTGGCCCACGGCGGTGGCGCGTTCCTGGCGCTGCTCCCCCGGATCGAACGGTTCTGGGCGAACCTCCCTGGGCCGGCGGGGTGCGTCGACCGACCATCGAGCTATGCGCGCCGATTCTTCTACGACTCGCTCGTCTTCGACCCGGCGGCGGTCGCGGCGCTGATCGAACGGGTCGGAGCCGATCGCGTCGCCGTCGGAACCGACTATCCCTTCGCGATCGCCGAACGCCCAGCCGGGGCGGCTCTGCTTGGCGCCGGCCTACCCGAGGCCACCACCGCGGCGGTGAGCACACACACCGCCGATGGACTGCTCCGACTCACCCGAGCCGGGTCGCGACCTTCGGGTTAAACCCTTGCGGCGCTGACGGTAGACGGCACGAACACGTCCTCTGGTGCCAGCCGTCGTCGACTGAACCCCTGCTCGTGGGCGTAGGTCAACAACGCCTCAAGGCTGGCGGCGTTCTCGGCGACACCGCAGCGGAAAGGATCACCGAGCACTGCCTGTTCCGCCTCGGCGTACGACGACTCCCAGATCAGGCTGCTGGTACAGACGGCGGTATCCAGTAGCTCCCGCTGAACGGGAGTGCGTGCCCGTTCGAACGCGTCGACGAGGTTGTTGGCGACCCAGGGGTGGGTGGACAGCAGTGCGCGCCGGACGACCACCACGTGCATGATCGGAACGATCTGCGTCTTGTCGAAGTACGCATGCTCAGCGGCGCGGAAGTCGGGCCACAACCGGCGGATCCGTCGATCGCCCTGCAGGAAGGCTCGGGGGGCTCTTGCGGTGATCAGAGCGGTCAGATCACCACGGATGAGCTGGGCACTCAACGTGTCCGCGTCGCCGATGTGGGAGACGTCGTAATGAGCAGGCGGTGTCACGGGCGCCTTCTCGCGGCGGCCGGGCTCCTCGAGACCGCCGGTGCGCCAACGGATCGAGGCCAGGTCGACGCCGTGGTGTTCGCCGAGGATGCCGCGCATCCACAGCGACGCCGTCATGCTCCACTCGGGGGTTCCTATCACGGCGCCGTTCAGCCCGGCCGCGTCGGAGACATCGGTGTCCGCGTTGACGTAGACGCTCGAGTGCCGAAAGAGCCGCGACGGGAAGACCGGAAGCGCAACGAACGATCGATCGGGATCGTCCACCGTGGACAGGTAAGCACCCATCGAGTATTCGGCCAGATCGAACTCACCGTACTTGCCTTGCCGCCAGAAGAGGTCTTCGATCGCCGTGTGCAGATAGCGCAGTCGGATACCCTCCGGCGCCACCTCGCCGGTGTACAGACGCCGGGTTCGGTCGTAAAGCTCGCCGCCGTACGTTAATTCGAGACGTTCGACACCGCTCACGGCAGGAGCGCCTCGATCTCGGCGGCGGCGGCGGCCAGCTGGTCGAGCGCCGTCCTCCGCAGGTCCCTGGTCATGCGACTGACCGGCACCGAGGCGTTCAGGGCGAACGTTCCGTTGCGCAGCGGCACGGCGATCGACACCACGCCTTCTTCCCCTTCTTCATTGCTGGTGGCATGTCCGCGCCTGCGCACTGCGGCGAGTTCGGTTTTGAGTGCCGCGGTCGACGTAATCGAATGTCGCGTCATCTGTACGAGATCGGGACCGGGATACAGC
>JAOPWT010000571.1 GCA_025965555.1 Mycobacterium sp. | reverse complement strand
ATTCGGAGCGATGCACTCCGAAGGGCGACCCTGTCGGTGTCAACCACTAGTCTCAGAAGGAAGGAGACACCTCGGTGCCAACGCTCTGCCTCGAACGCCCGGTCGACTTGCCGGTTCTGTTCGACGGTGCCGCGAGAGAAGGGACGGTGTCGATCCAGATGACCGATCTCGACGGGGCAACAACCGCCGCGGCCGAAGAACCTGCAGTTGAGACCGACGCCGAGCTTACGGCGCGGTTCGAGCGCGACGCGATACCGCTGCTCGACCAGCTGTACGGTGGCGCGTTGCGCATGACTCGCAATCCAGCAGATGCCGAGGATCTCCTGCAGGAGACCATGGTCAAGGCCTATGCCGGTTTCCGCTCGTTCCGTGCGGGCACCAACCTCAAGGCGTGGCTGTACCGGATTCTGACCAACACCTACATCAACAGTTACCGCAAGAAGCAGCGTCAACCCGCCGAGTATCCGACGGAGGAGATCACCGACTGGCAGCTGGCCGCCAATGCGCAGCATTCGTCGACGGGGCTGCGATCGGCTGAGGTCGAGGCGATGGAGGCCTTGCCAGATACCGAAATCAAGGCAGCATTGCAGGCGCTGCCCGAGGAATTTCGGATGGCGGTGTATTACGCCGACGTGGAAGGCTTCCCCTACAAGGAGATCGCCCAGATCATGGATACCCCCATCGGGACGGTGATGTCCCGCCTGCACCGCGGACGCAAGCAGCTCCGTGAACTACTGGCCGACGTCGCGCGAGATCGTGGCTTCATCCGAGGTCAGCAACTCGACCAGGCCGAGGAGGTGTCCTCGTGAGCGACGACTTCTCCCGCCCCGAAGAACACACGTTCCGTCCGCCGGTAGGCCCGGTAGACCCCGATCATCCGGAGTGCGCGTCGGTGATTGCCGAGGTGTGGACCCTGCTCGATGGCGAGTGCACGACGGAAACCCGCGACAAGCTGCGCCATCACCTCGAAGAATGCCCGACATGCCTGCGGCAGTACGGGGTCGAGGAGCGGGTGAAGCGCCTCATCGCCACCAAGTGCAGTGGCGACAAGGCACCGGATTCACTGCGGGCGCGGCTGCGCATCGAAATCAGCCGCACCACCATCATCCGTGGCTAGCTGACTGCTTTCGAACCGCAGTTGGGGCGCTTGCCGTGGTTGGCCTTCGAGTGCTTGCGGTCACGCTTCTTACGGCCACGCTTGGCCATGATGGTCCTCCAATGAGTCAATTGCTTGCCCGTCATCCTCTCACGCTCGCGCCACTGCATTCCAATCCCGCCCGTGTGGTTCGATATACACCGCAGGCACCGCGCTGTGCAGTCCTGACAGGCGGCTCTAGGAAACGAGTGGGGTGAAGATGGCCGAGGACGTTCGCGCTGAGATCGTGGCCAGTGTGCTCGAGGTCGTGGTCAGCGAAGGCGATCAGATCGGCGAAGGGGAGACCCTCGTACTTCTGGAGTCCATGAAGATGGAGATTCCGGTGCTTGCCGAAGTCGCCGGGACGGTGACCACGGTCAACGTGGCCGTCGGCGACGTGATCCAGGCCGGCGACCTCATCGCCGTGATCAGCTAGGGCTCTGGCGCCAAGAGGCAACGTGGATGTCTACCCTCGGTGACCTGCTTGCCGAGCACACCATGCTGCCCGGCGCCGCCGTCGATCATCTGCACGCCGTGGTGGGGGAATGGCAGCTCCTGGCGGACCTGTCCTTCGCCGACTACCTGATGTGGGTGCACCACGACGACGGGTCGCTGGTGTGCGTCGCGCAGGTCCGTCCGAACACCGCCCCCACCGTGCTGCTGGCCGACGCGGTCGGCACGGTCAACACCGCAAGCGACATGCCGGTGGTGGTCGCGGCCTTTCAGTCCGGTCACATCGGGCGCGAAAGCGATGCCGGAGAAGAGGTTTCGCAAGAGGGCCGGTGGCTGAACGTCGAAGCCGTCCCCGTCCGACACGGCAACCAGGTGGTCGCCGTGCTGACGCACCAGACCGCATTGGCCGACCGGCGCAAAGCCAGTCCGTTGGAGCGTGCGTATCTGGACTGTGCCGCCGACCTGTTGCACATGCTGTCCGAAGGCACCTTCCCCAACGTGGGTGATCTGGCGATGTCCCGCTCGAGCCCGCGCGTCGGTGACGGCTTCATCCGGCTCGACGTGGGCGGCGACGTCAGCTTCGCCAGCCCCAACGCGATCTCGGCCTATCACCGGATGGGCCTCAACGCGGAGCTCGAGGGGCACAACCTCGTCACCGTCACCCGGCCGCTGATCTCCGACCCGTTCGAGGCGCAGGAGCTGGCCAACCACGTGCGCGATTCCCTCGCTGGCGGGTCGAGCATGCGGATGGAGGTCGACGCCGGGGGAGCGGCGGTGCTGCTTCGCACCCTACCGATGGTGGCCAACGGTGAGCCGGCCGGCGCGGCCGTACTGATCCGCGACGTGACCGAGGTCAAGCGACGTGACCGCGCGCTGCTGTCCAAGGATGCGACGATCCGAGAGATCCACCACCGGGTGAAGAACAACCTCCAGACCGTCGCCGCGCTGCTGCGGCTGCAGGCCCGGCGGACGAACAACGCCGAGGGGCGGGATGCGCTGATCGAGTCCGTGCGCCGTGTCTCGTCGATCGCCCTGGTGCACGACGCGCTGTCGATGTCGGTCGACGAGGAGGTCAACCTCGACGAGGTCGTCGACCGGATCGTCCCGATCATGAACGACGTCGCGTCGGTGGGCCGTCCCGTCCGGATCAACCGCGTCGGCGATCTGGGCGTTCTCGACGCCGACCGGGCCACCGCCCTGGTGATGGTCATCACCGAACTGGTCCAGAACGCAATCGAGCACGCCTACGACTCGACATCGGAGAACGGGAGCGTCACCATTCGGGCCGAGCGCTCCGCCCGCTGGCTCGACGTCGTGGTGCACGACGACGGTCGCGGCCTGCCGGAGGGGTTCAGCTTGGAGAAGTCGGACAGCCTGGGGTTGCAGATCGTGCGGACGTTGGTGGCCGCCGAGTTGGACGGTTCGTTGGGAATGCACGCCGTTCCGTCGGGCGGTACCGACGTCGTTCTGCGGGTGCCGATTGGTCGGCGCGGCCGTTCGGCGCAGTAATCAATTCGTAAAACGGATGAAACAAATCACATAACGCAAAATTTACGGCCCCGGCGAACGCCGGGGCCGTAAATATCGCTTGTCGAGGTGGCTAGACGCCCGTGCGAGCCTTGGTCCGCGCGTTGCGACGCTTGAGTGCGCGACGCTCGTCCTCGCTCATGCCGCCCCACACGCCGGCGTCCTGTCCGGACTCCAACGCCCAGCTCAGGCACTCCGTGGTGACGGGGCAGCGGTTGCAGACGATCTTCGCATCAGCGATTTGGGCGAGTGCCGGACCGCTGTTTCCCACCGGGAAGAACAGTTCCGGGTCCTCGTCACGACAGACCGCCTTGTGCCGCCAATCCATAGTTACAACTCCTCTTCGTGTGCGCAGCAAGGCGCACGAGCTTTTCTTCGGCTGTTAACGCGTGCACACCAAATGTTTCTGCACTGTTGCAAACGATGCTTCCACAGGCTGAACAGATGTCAATAGAGGCGCGTTAACACGTGGGCAATGTCACTGCGGGACCGGGTTACCGATCCCCTCACTCGTTTGTACTACACTAAATCCACTCACGCCCTAATTTACTGCACTTTTGGCGATGTCGCAGGTCAAAGGGTTTTTGCTGGTGGCGCCACGACGCCGAGAGCGTCCCGAACCGCAGTGAACGTCATCCTTTCGCGCTGGCCGACGTAATCTCCATCGATCTGGCAGCCCACGGGTGTGTCCGCGGTCACTCGGACCCACCGCACGTCGTCGTCGCGGACCAGGTGCCTGGCGTCGAGACGGGGTTTGTCGGCCAGCATCTGGCGGACCAGGCCCAGATTCGCCCAGATGTTCATGCTGGTCGTGGCGAACACGCCCAGCCCGGTCTCGAAGGTGGTCGACGGGTTCGTCCAGACCGGTCGGGTGTTGGCGTAGGTCCACGGACTCGAGTTCGACACGAACGCGAAGTGCACGCCGGTGACGGGATCCCGCTCAGGCAGTTCCAGCGTCAACGACGGCTCCCGGCGGGCACTGGCCAGGACCTCGCGGGTCGCCACCCGGATGTAGCGCGACGCGGTGACCTTGCGGCCCTTGTCCCGTTGCGCCTCGACGGCGGCGACCACGTCGCCGTCGACGCCCATGCCCGCCGTGAAGACACCCCACCGGTCGCCGCAGTCCATCAGGCCGATGCGGCGCCACTTGACGCCGCGGCGGTAGGCGTCGAGGAGATCGACGAGCTGGTTGGTGGCCTCGGTGGGATCCGGGCTGATGCCAAGGGCGCGGGCGAAGACATTGGCCGAGCCGCCAGGGACCACCGAGATCGCCGGTCCGCGTTTCGGCGGGGGCTGTCCGCAGTCGCCGAGAATGCCGTTGACCACTTCGTTCACCGTGCCGTCGCCGCCGTGCACGATCACCACGTCGATGCCGTCGTGCGTCGCCTCCCTGGCGATCTCGATGGCGTGCCCGCGGTGGTCGGTGTGCGCGACCGTCAGCTTGACGCGACTCTCCAGCGCGTGCGCGAGCAGGTCACGGCCTGCTGGGGTGGTCGACGTGGCGTTGGGATTGACGATCAGGACGGCACGCACGGGGCTCAACCCTATCCGCACGCCTGTCGGCCGCGCTCTACGCTCAACCGTGTGATCGTGCCCTCGCCGTCGACCGTCCGTCAGGCGGCTGCCGTGGTGACGCTGGAGGGCGTCGTCCTGGTGGTCGTGGCCGTGGTTCTCGTCGTGCGGGCCATCGGCGGCGCGCACGAGGTGTCCATCAGCGGGTACGGCACCGCAGCCTGGTTCGTCGTGATGGGCGCGGCGGTCATCACCGCCGGTTGGGCGTTGTGGACGGGCCGACGCTGGGGTCGTGGCATCGCGGTGTTCGCGCAACTGCTGCTGCTCCCGGTGGCGTGGTACATCGCCGTCGGGAGCCACCGGTGGTCCTACGGCGTGCCGATCGCCGTCGTCGCCGCCGTCGCACTGGCGCTGCTGTTCAGCCCGTCGGCGGTGCAGTGGCTCGGTCAGGATTCGGCGAGCGCGGACAACTCGTCGCCGGACACCCGGTAGGTGATCCATTCGCTCTGCGGATGACCGCCCACGGAGTCGTACAGGGCGATCGCGTTCGAGTTCCAGTCGAGCACGGCCCACGTGAGCCGGGTGAAGCCGCGTTGGACGCATTCGCGGGCCAGCGTCGACAGAAGCGCCCGGGCCAGCCCGTGGCGACGGAACGCGGACCTGACGAAGAGATCCTCGAGGTAGATGCCCGCCACGCCGTCCCACGTGGAGAAGTTGTAGAACCACAGCGCCATCGCGGCGGGTTGACCGTCGACCTCCGCCAGGTACGCCTGAACGGTGGCCGGCTCGCCGAAAAGTGCTTGGCGCAGTTGATCTTCGGTCACCGTGCACTCGTCCAGCGCATGCTCGAAGTCGGCCAGTTCGCACACCATGGCGACCAACTCGGTCTCGTCGCCCGGCCGGGCTCGGCGGATGTTCACGGTCACGTGGTCACTCCCAACGCTGTCAGAATGGTCCGGAACTTCGTATTCGTCTCTGCCACCTCGTCATCGGGGTCGGACTCGGCGACGATGCCGCCGCCGGACCTGGCCACCGCGGTACGGCGGTCGGCGGACAGCTCGGCGCACCGGATGGACACCACCCACGTGCCGTCGCCGCGTGCATCGCACCACCCCACCGCGCCCGCGTAAAAACCGCGATCACCCTCGACGGTGGAGATGAGGTCGACGGCCTCTGCGGTAGGCACGCCTCCGACGGCAGCGGTGGGATGCAGTGCGATCGCGAGATCCAATGCGGTGGTCGAAGAGTCGCGCAAGCGGCCGGTGATCGGCGTGCTCAGATGCCAGACGGCCGACGTGCTGCTGAGTTCGGGGGTCGACGCGATGTCCAGGTCGGCGCACAGCGGTTGCAGCGCCGCCCGCATCTGGTCGACCACCAGTCGATGCTCGTGCAGATTCTTCGCGGAGTCGGCCAGTGCGGCGCCGTTGGCCAGATCCACCTGGGGATCGACCGACCGCGGCGCCGACCCCGCGAACGGCCTGCAGGTCAGCACCTCACCGCGGCGGCCCACCAGCAACTCGGGGCTGGCGCCGACCAACGCGGTGCCGTCGTACCCGCCACCTGCCGCCCCGAGATCGACGAAATATGTTGTCGCCGAGGCATCTTCGGCGAGTCTACGTACGATGGTGCCACCGTCGAGTGCGTCGTCCGCGGCGAGTCGAAGCGCCCGTGCGAGCACCACCTTGTGAAGTGCGCAGGCGGGATCGCGCAGCCGCAAGAGCGCCGTGGCGATGCGGGCCCGATGCTCGGCGGGCTCGGGCACGGTCTCGGTGATGCGGACCACGGGCATGTGCCGCGGAGCCCGGTCGGGCAATGTGTCGGAGAAGCGAACGTGACCGGGGCGCATCAGTGCCGTCGGGTGCGTCACGTCGAAGGGCAAGGCGCCCAGGATGATCGGGGCCTCACCGGAAGCCAGTGCTGCTCGTGCATCGGCGAGGACGGGGTACGCGGTATCCACGCCCTCGGCGACCACGACGCCGTCGCGACCGGCCAGGACGAAGGACGGCTCGCTCACGCGGGCAAACAGGGGTTCGGGTGCCCGGTCAGGCCGAGCGCCGCGAGCTGCCGAACGCCGTGTTCGAACCCGCAGACTGCGATCGATGCAGCCGCCATCGACACCCGGATCCCCTCCGAGACCGGCAGCTCCATCCAGCGGGCCATCACCGAACGGGAGAAGTGGCCGTGCCCGACGAACACCACGTCGCGCGACTCCATGTGCGACAGCGCCAGGTACACGGCGCGGTCGGCGCGTGCGCTGACCGCGGCGACGTCTTCACCGCCAGGACAGCCGTACTTCCACACGGTCCAGTCCGGAACCCTCTCGCGGATCTCCTGCGTCGTCAGTCCCTCGTAGTCGCCGTAGTCCCACTCGGCCAACATCGGCGTCACCTCGTCGACGGTCAGGCCCGCGAGTTCCGCGGTGACCAGCGCCCGGTGCCGTGGGCTGGTCACCACGAAGGGGTCGCGCAACTGCAGGTCGGCGAGGACGTCTCCGGCGAGGGTGGCCTGCTCGCGGCCCTCGGGGGTCAGTTCGAGATCGGTGCGTCCGGTGTGCCTGCCGCTCTTCGACCATTCGGTCTCGCCATGCCGCAACAACAGGAGGCGGTACCGTTCGACACTCACACCCGCGATTGTGCCGCACGCACGATTTGCGGTTGCGCGTGCCAGGATGAACACGTTCGGGGCGAGCGAAGCGACGGGGAAGACATGACGCGGGTACTAGCGGTCGCGAATCAAAAGGGCGGGGTCGCCAAGACGACGACGGTGGCGTCGCTGGGTGCGGCGATGGCGGAGGAGGGGCGTCGGGTCCTGCTCGTCGACCTCGATCCGCAGGGCTGTCTGACGTTCTCGCTGGGCCAGGATCCCGACAAGCTCGCGGTCTCGATCCACGAGGTGCTCCTCGGTGACGTGGATCCCGACACCGCGCTGGTGGAGACGTCGGAGGGCATGACGCTGCTGCCCGCCAACATCGACCTGGCAGGCGCCGAGGCGATGCTGTTGATGCGGGCAGGTCGCGAGTATGCGTTGAAGCGGGCGCTCGCCAAGTTGGGGGCCGGAGCCGCCCCGGCGGCGACATCGACGGCCGGAGCCGCCCCGGCGGCGACATCGACGGCGCACTTCGACGTCGTCATCATCGACTGCCCACCGTCGCTCGGCGTCCTGACCCTGAACGGTCTGACCGCGGCGAACGACGTCATCGTGCCCCTGCAGTGCGAGACGCTGGCACACCGCGGCGTCGGCCAGTTCCTGCGGACCGTCGACGACGTCCAGCAGATCACCAACGCGGACCTGCACATGCTCGGGGCCCTTCCCACCCTGTACGACTCGCGGACCACGCACAGCCGCGACGTGCTGCTCGACGTCGCCGATCGCTACGGGCTGGTGGTCCTTGCGCCGCCGATCCCGCGGACGGTGCGCTTCGCCGAGGCCAGTGCTTCGGGGGCGTCAGTACTTGCGGGCCGAAAGAACAAGGGCGCCAACGCCTACCGTGAGCTCGCCAACGCGCTGATCAAATATTGGAAGTCGGGCAAGGCGCTGCCGACGTACGCTCCTGACGTATAGTCAGGACCCCAACGCCACCAGAGTGTCGCCGCGCTGCTCCAGCAGCGTGGCACCCGCGACGCCGGGCACCACCGCCGTCGCGGTGGGGGTGCGCTTGAGGGCGATGTGCGCTTCTCCGGCGCCGGTCTCGGGGTCGAACACGTCGTAGCCGGTGGTGACGGGCACCAGCAGCTTTCCCGCCATCAGGGTGGCCGGACCAACGGGTGCCTGGCCGTTGACGGGCGTGACCGTGTACTTGTAGCGCATTCCGTTCGCGTCGAAGACCATCACGCTGTCACCGGTCCACCAGGTCACCAGATCACCCGTATGCGACGCCTTGGCCTGCAACGACGCCGGCTCGGGCAGGGCGGTGCTGGCGATGGTGGTACCCGTCTCGTCGACCACGTTTACGACGGGCTTGGGCGTCGGAAGGTAGACGGCGGTCGTCGTGCCGGAGACCGCGATGACTCTCGCGTCGGCGTCGGCGGGCAATCCGGGGAGTCGGACGATTTTGGTGGTGGGTTCGTCCTCCTCGTCCGCGGGGACCAGCAGGGTCAGGCGCATGTCGGCCTGGCCTGGGCAGGCCTGGAGCACCGACACCGCCGCCGAACTCGCTGCCGCGGACACCATTCTGCACAGCGGCTGGGCGGGCACCTCGGGCTTGATCCTGGCGTCCAGCGCGCCGTAGCCGATCATCCTGACCATGTCCGAGCGCCACAGCTCCAACCGGGTAGCCCCGGTCGACAGCACGGTGGAGCCGTCCGAGGACAGCGTCACCGCGGGGTCGGCGTAGGCGGTGCGGGAGTAGTGGCGGCGGCCGGTCTGACCGTCGATGGTCGTCACCTGACCGCAACCGCGGGTGTCGGGATACACCGCGACGGCGTCGTTGTACACGTAGGTGACGCCGCACAGATCCACGTTGCGCGCGTAGCTCCATAGGACGTTTCCGGTCAAGGGGTCGCGACCGTCCACCTCGCGCCCGGCGCCGGTGACGACCGCTCCGCCTGCGACGACCGGGCGGGTGGTCTTCGGGCTGGTCGCGGTCCACAGCTCGCGCAGGGTGGTCGGCACGTCGCGGGCCGCCTTCAGTGCAGGCACCGGCGCGGCGGCGGGCTTGCTGATCGTCGCCCGCGCGTCACTACTCCACCAGATCAGTCCTGCGGCGACGGCGATCACCACGACGATCGCCGCAGCCGCCAACACATCGCCCCTGGTGCGGCGTTCCGGCGGGCAGGAGCGAAGCGACCGGGGGATCGATACCGGTTTGACCATCGGGAGGTGGGTACCTCGTTCAGCCGGCCGTCGGTGCGGCGGTGTTGGGACGACGACGCCTGCGGCGGCGCCTGGCCGGGTTTCCGGAGTCACCGGCGGGTGCGTCGTCGCCATCCGCGGGCGCCGTGGCCTCGCCGTTCTCCACGTGCCCGGAGGCCGACTTGGTGCCGCCCCTGGTGCGCTGCCGTGTGCGGTCCCGGGTGCGGGCCGGTCGCTCACCGCTCTCGCGGGATTCGCGCTTCGGCCGGTCCTTCGACTCGGTGCTGCGCGTAGCCCTGCCGATCGAACCGGCGGCCTCGGTGGGAATGTTGAGTTCGGTGTAGAGGTGCTCCGAGCTGGAGTACGTCTCGACCGGATCGGGGTTGTCGAGCCCGAGCGCCTTGTCGATCATGGTCCAGCGTGGCAGTTCGTCCCAGTCGACCAGGGTCACCGCGATGCCGGTCTTGCCTGCGCGGCCGGTGCGGCCGATGCGGTGGACGTAGGCCTGCTCGTCCTCGGGGATCTGGTAGTTGATGACGTGGGTGATGTCGTCGATGTCGATGCCGCGGGCGGCGACGTCGGTGGCGACCAGCACGTCGACCTCGCCGGTGCGGAAGGACTTCAGCGCCTTCTCGCGGGCCCCCTGACCCAGGTCGCCGTGGACGGCGCCCACCTTGAAGCCGCGCTCGGCGAGTTCGTCGGCGACCTTCTGCGCGGTGCGCTTGGTACGGGTGAAGATCATCGTCGCGCCACGGCCGTCGGCTTGAAGGATGCGCGCGACCATCTCGACCTTGTCCAGGGCGTGGGCCCGGTAGGCGAACTGCTCGGTGCTGTCGTGGGTGGCGTTCGAGTGCGGTGCCTCGGCACGGATGTGCGTCGGCTGGTTCATGAACGTGCGGGCCAGCGTGATGATGGGGTCGGGCATGGTCGCCGAGAACAGCATCGCCTGCCGGTCGGTCGGAATCTGCTTGAGGATCCGCTCGATGTCGGGCAGGAAGCCCAGGTCGAGCATCTCGTCGGCCTCGTCGAGCACCAGAACCGACAGGCCGCCGAGCTGCAGGTGGCCCTGCTGTGCCAGGTCGAGGAGACGGCCGGGGGTGCCGACGACGACGTCGACGCCGTTGCGCAGCGCCTCGATCTGCGGCTCGTAGGGACGACCGCCGTAGATGGAGGTGACCGCCAGCTTGCGGTCGCCAGGCCCTTCAGGGTCCACCCTCAAGTAACGAGCGGCGTTGGCGAGGTCGTCGTAGACCTGCAGGCAGAGCTCGCGAGTCGGCACGACGATCAGTGCGCGGGGGATGCCGGTGAGCGGCCGCGACTCGTCGGTGACGATGCGATGCAGCAGGGGCACCCCGAAGGCAAAGGTCTTGCCCATGCCGGTACGTGCCTGCCCGATGAGGTCGTCGCCGGTCAGCGCCAGCGGCAGGGTCAATTCTTGGATCGCGAAGGTGTGTTCGATGCCGCCCTCGGCCAGCGCACGCACGATCTCGTCGCGGACGCCGAGCTCGGCGAACGTGGTGGTCTTGGGAGCTGCCTCGGGTGCTTCGACGACGACGTCGATGTCCGGGGTAATTGAATCGGTGCTGGGAGGAGTGGTGTTGATTTCAGTCATGCGTTGCCGACGTAACCTTTCGTTTGTCAATCTCGCGGCGTCCACACGCGCACACGAGTTCAACGAAAGGCCGTTGGGGGCCTCGGCTTCTTGAATGGCTTCGAGGAAGCGGACCGACACGGTTCGAGACTGTGCACGCACATTTCTTGGCAGTGGCGGGGGAATGACGTGCCACTTACCGTCTACAGCATAGCTGGCCGGGTGGCAGCGGCGGTCGCCGCGCCCGGCGACCTGCCCGAGTCCGACTAGAGTCGGGTGATGACTCCGACGCAGCCTGCGGCCTCGCCCGAGCAGACGGTGGACCCCGCGACGACGGCCGCATCGGTCGAGCATGCGGGCGTCAACCAGCTCTTCGCGCTGCTGGCCTACGGCGAGGTGGCGGCGTTCTACCGGCTCACGGAGGAGGCGCGGATGGCGCCCAATCTGGCGGGCCGGATCAACATGGCCAGCATGGCCGCGGCCGAGATGAACCATTACGAGTTGCTGCGGGAGGCGCTGGCCAAGCGGGGCGTCGACATCGTCTCCGCGATGACGAAATACGCGTCCGCCCTGGAGAACTACCACCGGCTGACCACCCCGAGCACCTGGCTCGAGGCGTTGGTGAAGACCTACATCGGCGACGCGCTGGCCGCCGACTTCTACCTGGAGATCACCGATGCGCTACCCGGTGACGCGGCCGACGTCGTTCGGGCGGTGCTGTCGGAGACGGGTCACTCGCAGTTCGTCGTGGCGGAGGTCAAGGCCGCGGTCACCGCGAGCGACAAGCAGCGCCATCGCCTCGCGCTCTGGTCGCGGCGGCTGCTCGGCGAGGCCATCACACAGGCTCAATACGTGCTCGCCGAGCACGACGAACTGGTCGATCTGGTCGTCTCGAGCGGTGAGGGGCTTGGCCAGCTGACCGAGTTCTTCGGTCGGCTGCAGAACACGCACAACAGGCGGGTCCACGAACTCGGCCTCGGCTAGTTCGACCGCTACTTGGTGCAGGTCGCGATCATCGAGTTGGTGTTCTGGGCGACGATCGTTGCGCCGGTCGAATCGGTCACCGCGCAGTTCAGCTGACCGGTCAGGCTGGTCGCAATGACGGACTTCAGTTCCACGCCGGGATCCAAGGTCACGGTCCGCGCCCATGGCAGCGCGACGTTGAACTCCGTCTGCAGCGCGCCCTGGGCATCGGTGTAGACGACGGTGACCAAGTCAAGGAGCGGCCTACTGCCCGTCACCGTGTAGGTGATCGTCCGCGGCGACGGGGGCGCGACCTCGGTCGGAGCCGGGACGGCGCTGGCGGGGGCGGTCGCACTCGGCGCGACCGTGGTGACGGTCTCGGGTGACAGTGGGGCCACCGGCGCCGGGGGAGGCGCCGCCGAGGTCCTGACGGGCGCAGCGGTGGTCACCGCGTCCTGAGCCGCCGTCGTTGGCGTCGGCGCGGCGACCGTCTTGGATACCGAACCGCTGTCTCCGCCGCCGAGGATGACGACGGTGCAGATGATGGCGATCAGCAGGATCGCGCCCGCGACGCCCGCGACCCAGATCCATCGGCGGTCGATGGGATCTTCGTACTCGTAGATGTCGTCGACGTCCTCGTACGCATCGTGGTCGTCGTACGCGTCGTAGTCGTGGACGTCGCCGTCATCGTGGAAGTCGGTGCGGCGTCGGTATGCGGCGCCGCCGTCGACGACGTCGGTTTCGACGGCGGTGTAGCCGCCGGTGCGCCGGGACCCCGCGTTGCGCGCTGTCGTCGACGTCCTCGAATGCGTGGAGTAAGGCCTGTCCATACCGCTATCCCGTTGGTCGTTTTCGTTGATTCCGCGATGCTAGCGAGGCTGAAGTGACAGATGAGGTTGGCGCGCCTGCGGTGAGGTCACGGTCCGGACTCGGTTGGACGTCACCGTTCTTCGGCAAGATTCGACGGCGCCGCCGCTTCGCTGTCCGCGAAGTGGCGCCACCGCCGACGCGCATGACGTGACCCGTCCACTAGCCTGCTCAAGAGAACGAACATCGAAGGGAAGGGTTCACGTGGAGGTCAAGATCGGCGTCACCGACAGTCCGCGCGAGCTGGTGCTCCAAAGCGCGCAGACCCCCGGCGACGTAGAGGAGTTGGTCATCGCGGCGCTCGGCAAGGATTCTGGCGTGCTCGCACTGACCGACGAGAAGGGCCGTCGCTACCTGGTGCAGAACACCAGGATCGCCTACGTCGAGATCGGTGCCGTCGACTCGAGGCGGGTCGGATTCGGCATCGGAGCCACAGCCGCGGCGGTTGCCGACAAGCTCAGCTAGAAGCGGGTCAGCGGCACGTGTGACAGTCCGCCCCAGGCGAACTGCACCGTGCCGTCGACCGCCGCGTCCTTGGAGATCGGGCGGTCGGCGGTCAGCCAGTACCTGGCGCAGTCGACGCTGGTCGAGACCAACCCGACCGCAATCATCCTGGCCCGATGCGCCTCGAGGCCGGAATCACTGCTGATCAGCTCGAAAACGGCGTCGGTGCACGCCTCGGTGGCGACCTTGACCTGCGCCGATACCTGAGGCTCGGTGACGTAGTCGTTCTCGAAGATCAGTCGATAGCCCTGGCCGTCGTGCTCGATGAAGTCGAAGAAGGCCTGCACCGCCGCACGTAGCCGCTGGCGGTTGTCGGTGGTGGTGCGCAGCGCCTGGCGCACCCCGGAGACCAGATTGTCGACGTGGCGCTGCAGAACCGCCAGGTACAGCTCGAGCTTCGATGAAAAGTGTTGATAGAGAACGGGTTTACTCACGCCTGCTCGATCGGCAATCTCGTCCATGCCTGCGGCGTGGTAGCCGCGGTCGACGAAGACCTCACTTGCGGCGACCAGCAGTTGCCCGCGGCGTTCGTCACGGGGCAGTCGGTTTCCGCGCCGGTTGCCACCGGAGGAGCCGCCGGCCGAACCGTCACCACCCGCCGGTTGCGCACCCTTCCTTTCGGCGGCGTTGGCGATGTCGCTCATCAGTCCTCTATCTGGGTTTGGTGCAGCGCACCGGTTGCTGGCCGGTCCGAGGTGAGCCGGTCTGTCCGGCTACTCATCGAACCGACACTACTACCGCTCACCGAGCCGGCGCGTCATCTGCGGCCGTGGGCGGGTGGCGCGCCAAAGCCGGTGATGGCTCGAGCTGTGCCATCCTGGTTCGGTGACCTACGACCCGGGGCGTCGCGGGGGCGGTCGTCAGCCCGTGCTGCGCAACGAGTGGAGGGAACCCTTGCGCGCGCAGCGCGATCCCCTTGCCGACGACGGCGGGCGGATGCGGGCCAACCGCGACGAGCACCAGCAGTGGCGCAAGCAGTCATGGCTGGGACGGTTCGTGTCCACCTACGGCTGGCGCGCCTATGCCCTGCCGATCCTCGCGGTGATCACCGTGCTGGTGGTCTATCAGACGCTGACGAGCACGGGCGCCCCCGCACCGGTCACTGCCGAGGGGCCCGCCCAGGGTCCGCCGACCATCGGGGCGACCAGCACAGGGATCATCGGTGCCCCGCCCAAGGGCATGACCCAGTTCGACGCCAACCTGCCGACGGGCATCCTGCCCGAAGGCGGTCCGTTCACCGAGTCGGGAGCCAAGACGTGGCACGTCGTGCCGGGCACGGCGAACAAGGTCGGCGCGGGCACCACCAAGTCCTTCACCTACACGGTCGAGGTCGAGGACGGCGTCGACACCACGTCGATGGGTGGTGACGAGGCCTTCGCCCGGATGGTCAGCGAGACCCTGACCAACCCGAAGAGCTGGACGCACAACCCGCAGATCGCGTTCACCCGCATCGACGATCCGTCGCAAACGCCGGACTTCCGCGTCTCGCTGACATCGCCCATGACGGTGCGTGAGGGCTGCGGTTACGACATTCCCCTCGAGGCGTCCTGCTACAACCCGGCCTACCTGAGCGACCAGCCCAGGGTGTTCGTCAACGAGGCCCGCTGGGTGCGCGGCGCGGTTCCCTTCCAGGGCGACGTCGGCTCCTACCGTCAGTACCTAATCAACCACGAGGTCGGGCACGCCATCGGCTACCAGAAGCACGAGCCCTGCGCCGACAACGGCGCGCTGGCGCCGGTGATGATGCAGCAGACGTTCTCGACCAGCAATGACGACGACGCGAGATTCGACCCGGAGTCGGTCCAGGCCGACGGCAAGACGTGTCGCTTCAATCCGTGGCCGTATCCGATCGCCTGACCCTCCCGAACCCCCGCGAAGCGTTGACCGCCGGGAAGGTAAGGCCGAGGATTGCCGTTGAATGGGTGAGCCTGGTGTGATCTTCACGAGGCCTCACGTCGAATCGAGGAGCGACCCGGTGTCAACATCGCTACCGCCGCTGGTTGAGCCCGCGGCAAAGCTCACACGTGAAGAGGTTTCGCGCTACAGCCGCCACCTGATCATTCCCGACCTGGGCGTCGACGGGCAGAAGCGTCTCAAGAACGCCAGGGTGCTTGTCATCGGCGCGGGTGGACTCGGCTCACCCGCGCTGCTGTACCTGGCCGCCGCCGGGGTGGGGACCATCGGCATCGTGGAGTTCGACGTCGTCGACGAGTCCAATCTGCAGCGCCAGATCATCCACGGCCAGTCCGACGTCGGCCGGTCCAAGGCCCAGAGCGCCAGGGACTCGATCAAGGAGATCAACCCCCTGGTCGACGTGCGACTGCACGAAGTGCGGCTCGAGCCCGACAATGCCATCGACCTGTTCGCGCAGTACGACCTGATCCTCGACGGCACGGACAACTTCGCGACCCGCTACCTGGTCAACGACGCCGCGGTGCTGGCGGGCAAGCCCTACGTATGGGGCTCGATCTACCGCTTCGAGGGCCAGGTGTCGGTGTTCTGGGAGGACGCGCCCAACGGTCTCGGCCTGAATTACCGCGACCTGTATCCCGAACCGCCACCACCCGGAATGGTCCCGTCCTGCGCCGAGGGTGGCGTACTCGGCATCCTGTGCGCCTCGATCGCATCGGTGATGGGCACCGAGGCCATCAAGCTGCTGACGGGTATCGGTGACCCGCTGCTGGGCAGGCTCATGGTGTACGACGCACTCGACATGTCGTATCGCACCATCAGGATCCGCAAGGATCCCGAAACGCCGAAGATCACCGCACTCATCGACTACGAGGCGTTCTGCGGCGTGGTGTCCGACGAGGCGGCCGAGGCGGCCGTCGATTCGACGATCACGCCGCGCGAGCTGCGGGAGATGCTCGACTCCGGCCGCAAGGTCGCGCTTATCGACGTCAGGGAGCCCGTCGAATGGGACATCAACCACATCGAGGGCGCCGAACTGATCCCGAAGTCCGCGCTCGAGGCGGGCGACGGCCTGACGAAGCTGCCGCACGACCGCACGCCGGTGTTGTACTGCAAGACCGGTGTCCGCTCCGCCGAGGCGCTCGCAGCGGTGAAGAAGGCCGGATTCGCCGACGCGCTGCACCTGCAGGGCGGAATCGTGGCCTGGGCGCGACAACTCGAACCCGACATGGTGATGTACTGACCGCTCGTTAGCCGGACCACACCTTAGGCTGAGCCTGTGAGTGCCGACATGCCGCCTGATCATGTGCTGGCGGCGTTCGGCCTGACGGGTGTGCGGCCCGTTCCCCTCGGCTCGAGCTGGGAGGGCGGCTGGCGCTGCGGTGAAGTCGTGCTGTCGATGGTCGCCGAGCATGCCCGCGCCGCGTGGTCGGCGAAGGTACGCGAGACGTTGTTCGTCGACGGGGTCCGGCTGGCGCGACCGGTCCGCTCGACCGACGGGCGCTACGTGGTGGCAGGGTGGCGCGCCGACACCTTCGTCACCGGAACGCCCGAGCCGCGGCACGACGAGGTCGTCTCGGCCGCCGTGCGCCTCCACGAAGCCACGGCCAAGCTGGAACGCCCGCGGTTCCTGACGCAGCCGCCCGGTGTGCCGTGGTCCGACGTCGACGTGTTCATCGCCGCGGACCGCGCCGCCTGGGAGGACCGTCCGCTACACGCCTTGCCGCCGGGTGCCCTGGTCGCGCCCGGCGGCGCCGACGGACAGCGCTCGATCGAGCTGATCGCGCAGCTCGCCGCGCTGCGACGCCCGACACGCAGCCCCAGTCAGCTCGTCCACGGCGACCTGTACGGCACGGTGCTCTTCGCGGGCACCGCCGCGCCGGGGATCACCGACATCACGCCCTACTGGCGGCCGGCGTCCTGGGCCGCCGGTGTGGTGGTCGTCGACGCGCTGGCGTGGGGTGACGCCGACGATGGCCTGGTCGAGCGTTGGGCGCCTCTGCCGGAGTGGCCACAGATGTTGTTGCGCGCGTTGATGTTCCGCCTGGCGGTGCATGCGCTGCATCCGCGGTCGACGGCGGCGGCGTTCCCCGGGTTGGCCCGCACCGCTGCGCTGGTGCGACTGATCCTCTAGGCCTCGCGGGCGTCAGAACTCATGGCGTACTTCGCGCAGTGCCACCCGGCCGTCCTTGGCGAGCACGCCCTCGGCCCGCAGCAGTTCGAGCTGCTTGGTCGTCAGGTGGTGGGCAGGCCTGCCGGAGGCGCTGATGACGCGGTGCCACGGCAGATCCGATGAATCCGTCCGCATGATCCAACCGACGATGCGCGGGCTGGAAAGGTCTGCGGCGGCAGCGATGTCGCCGTAGGTCGAGACCCTGCCCGCCGGGATCGACGCGACCAGCGCGCGGACGGCTTCCACCTGCTGGTCGGTGATGGCAGCCATGGTCAGCCGAGGTGCTCGCGGATCAGCGCCGCCGTCTCGGCGGGCCTGGCCAGGGGAACCATGTGGTCACAGTCCCACTCGAGCAGCGTGAAGTCCGTCGCGGCGGCGAGCCCGGCGATCAGCTCGTCGCCGGCGTACGGCGGCTGGGTGCGCTTGGCGCGCACCAGGACCGTCGGTAGTCCGTCCCGCGGCGTGGGTGCGGGACGGGTCAGCTCGCTCCAGTAGGACAGGATCGCGGGCACGCTTAGCCGCCACCCGACCCGTCCGTTCGGCAGGTCGACGAGGTGTTCGTCCAGTTCGCGGTCGAGATCTGCGGCGTCAAGCTCACCCCACGAACCGTGCACCTTCTCGGCGCGGGCCTCGGCGCGATCGGGGTAGTCGGGCGAGGCGAACATGTCGTCGGCGATCTGGCGCATCCAGCGGCCATCGAGGCCGACCGCGGGATCGAGGAGGATCAGCGCTGACACCAGATCAGGGCGTGCCGCAGCCAGATTCAACGCGATCGTCGCACCGAACGAGTGCGCAACGACGACCACGGGGGTGCCTCCGTCGCCATCGAGGAGCGCCGCCAGCGCCGTCGCGTTCGCGTCGATCGTCCACGGCGCATCCCACGACGACCTGCCGTGCCCGAGGAGATCCGGGGCGACGACGCTCACCTCGGGCAGGTGAGCCGTGGCCAGCGACTCCCACCGCCGACCGTGACCGGTCAGGCCGTGGACGAGCAGTACCCGGGCCGGACCGTCTGGACCGAAGCGGTAGGTGTGCAGCGCAGAGTTCACGACGTCGATGCTGCCAGTATCGGACCGAAGCCGTGACATCCCCCGGTCGCTGCGCTCCTGCCCGCCGTGACATCCCCCGGTCGCTGCGCTCCTGCCCGCCGTAATGTCGTACCCCCGTGGTGACATGTCCTCATGCCCGCCCCACGCACCGCACTGTCGCCCACCGTGCTGACCGAGTCCGGTCTGCGGGGCACCGTGCGTGTGGTCGGCGGCCCCGGCACGGGCAAGACGTCGTTGCTCGTCGACACCGCCGCCAAGCGCATCGCCTCCGGTATTCACCCGGAATCCGTTCTGCTGCTGACGGGTTCGGCGAAACTGAGCGCGAGTGCCCGAGCTTCGGTGACCGCGGCGCTGCTTGATGGCTACGGCCCGGCCGCGGTGCGCGAACCGATGGTGCGCACCATCCACTCCTACGCGTTCGCGGTGCTGCGGCTGGCGGCCCAGCGCAACGGAGATCCGCCACCACGGCTGATCACCAGCGCCGAGCAGGACGGCATCATCCGCGAGTTGCTCGCGGGCGATCTCGAAGACGGTCCGAACGCCTCGGTGAACTGGCCTCGGCACCTGCTCCCCGCACTCGGCACCGTCGGCTTCGCCAACGAGCTGCGTGACCTGTTGGCGCGCTGCACCGAACGTGGGGTGGAACCCGCTGCGCTGCAACGCATCGGCCGGGGTTCGGGTCGCAGTGAGTGGGAGGCCGCTGGCCAGTTCGCACAGGTATACGAGCAGGTGATGTTGCTTCGATCCGCGGTCGGCATGGCGGCGCCCCAGGCCACGGTTCCCGCCCTCGGTGCAGCGGAACTCGTCGGAGCGGCGCTCGAGGCGTTCGCCACCGACCCCGACCTGCTGGCGGCCGAGCGGGCCAGAATCCGCCTGCTGTTGGTCGACGACGCGCAGAACCTCGACCCCCAGGCCGCCCTGTTGGTCAGGGTGCTGGCGGCCGGCGCCGAATTGGCCGTGATCGCAGGCGATCCGAACCAGTCGGTGTTCGGGTACCGGGGCGCCGACCCGGGGTCGCTCAGCGCGGGTGACCATCCGACGGTCGTGCTCACCGAATCGCACCGGTGCGCCACGGCCGTGGCACGTGCGGTCACGGGTATCGCCAGTCGGCTGCCGGGTGTCGACGACGCCAGGTGTCTGACCTCTGCGGGCGATCGGGCGGGGACGGTGGCGGTGCGGATCGCGGCGTCCGAACGCGCCGAAGCCGCCGTCATCGCCGATGCCTTGCGCCGCGCCCATCTCGTCGACGGGGTGCCGTGGTCCCAGATGGCCGTCATCGTGCGATCGGTGCCGCGGGCCGGGGCGATGCTGGCACGTGCGCTCACCTCGGCGGGCGTGCCCGTGGACCAGCAGCAGTCGATGGGCCCGCTTGCCGAGCGCCCCGCTGCGGCGGCCCTTCTGGCCGTGCTCGACGTCGCCGCCCACGGCATCGACGGCGAGCGGGCCCTCGCACTGCTGACCGGTCCGATCGGGCGGGTCGACCCGGTGTCGCTGCGGCAACTGCGTCGCACGCTGCGCCGAGCTGATGCCAGCAGTCCGCCACGCGAGTTCGCCGACCTGCTCGTCGATGCACTCGATCCCGAGCGTCCACTCGGCGGTGACGTGCCGGATCAGCTCGCCAGAGCCCTCACGCGCGTGCGCAAGGTGCTGACTGCGGCCCGCCGCAGTGAGGCCGAGGGTCTCGACCCCCGGTTCACGCTGTGGCAGGCGTGGCATCAGACCGGTCTGCAGCGGCGCTGGCTGGCCGCCGCCGAGCGCACCGGGACGGCCGCCGCGCAGGCCAGCCGCGACCTCGACGGCGTGACGGCATTGTTCGACGTGGCCGAGCAGTACGTCACCCACACCACGGGGGCGTCGCTGACCGGCTTCGTCGACCACGTGCGAGCGATGGTGCTTCCCGCCCCGGGTGGCGAGGCGACTCGTCGCGGTGACGCGGTCGCGCTGCTCTCGGCGCATGCCGCTCTCGGTCGCGAGTGGGACTACGTGGTCATCGCCGGACTTCAGGAAGGCTTGTGGCCCAACGTCGTTCCGCGTGGGGGCGTGCTCGGAACTCAGCAGCTCGTCGACGTGCTCGACGGCATCGCCGACGGAACGTCCACCAGAGCCCCGCTGCTGGCCGAGGAGCGCAGGCTGTTGATCGCCGCGCTCGGCAGGGCACGCACGCACGTGCTGGTGACCGCCGTCGACGGTGACGAGGGCGACGACGCCCTGCTGCCGTCCCCGTTCTGTGACGAGCTCCTCGCGCTGGCGACGGAGCGGCCGCAGCAGGACGCCGAGCCGGTCCGCGCGCCACGGGTCCTCGCGCCCGCCGCGGTGGTCGGCAGGCTGCGTGCGGTGGTGTGCGCGCAGGAAGGCACCGTCGACGACGCGGTGCAAGCTTGTGCGGCAACGCAATTGGCCCGGCTGGCCGAAGCGGGGATACCCGGTTCGGCTCCGGCGCAGTGGTACTCCACCACGATGGCGTCGACTGAGCAGCCGCTGTGGTCGGGTGACGGGCACGTCGTGACGCTGTCCCCGTCGACGCTGCAGACGCTGGCCGACTGCCCGCTGCGGTGGCTGCTCGAGCGCCATGGGGGCAGTGATGGCCGCGACGTGCGCTCCGCGCTCGGCACGCTGGTGCACGCGCTGGTGTCCGACTCCCAGAAGACCGAGGGGCAGATGCTGGCCGAGCTCGAATCGGTATGGGAGGGACTTTCTTTCGATGCTGCGTGGCATGCCGCCAACGAACTGGACCGCCACCGCGCCATGCTGACGGCGTTCCTCGAGTGGCGCGCCCAGACGCGCCACGAACTCACCGAGGTGGGCACCGAGGTCGAAGTCGACGGAGTCGTCGCACCCGGCCAGGCCGACCAGCCAGGGGTGCGAGTCCGCGGACGGGTCGACAGGTTGGAGCGCGACGCGGAGGGCAGGCTCGTCGTCGTCGACGTCAAGACCGGCAAGAGCCCGGTCAGCAAGGACGACGCTCAGCGGCACGCGCAGCTCGCCATGTACCAGCTGGCGATCGCCGAAGGCGTGCTACCGCAGGGCGACGAGGCCGGGGGCGGCCGCTTGGTCTACCTCGGCAAGATCGGCGTGGCCGGGGCCACCGCCCGCGACCAGAACCCGATGACGGCCGACGGCCGCGACGAGTGGCGCCAGCGCGTGCAGCAGGCCGCAGGCGCAACCAGGGGCCCGGACTTCGTGGCCCGCGTCAACGATGGCTGCGCACACTGCCCGGTGCGGGCGATGTGTCCCGCCCAGGCGGCGCTGGGAGGACGGTCGTGACCGACCGCTACAGCCCGGCCGAGTTGGCCGACGCACTCGGGCTCTTCGCGCCCACCGAGGAACAGGCCGCCGTGATCGCCGCGCCGCCCGGTCCGCTGGTGGTGATCGCCGGCGCAGGAGCCGGCAAGACCGAGACCATGGCCGCGCGCGTGGTGTGGCTCGTCGCCAACGGGTACGCCCGCCCCGGGGAGGTGCTGGGGTTGACGTTCACCCGCAAGGCGGCGGGTCAGTTGCTGCGCCGCGTGCGGACCAGGTTGGCCCGACTCGCGGGGGCGGGCCTCGTGCCCGGTGACAGGGCCGAGGTCGACGAGCACCCGTCGATCGGCACGTATCACGCGTTCGCGGGCACGCTCCTTCGTGAGCACGGGCTTCTGCTTCCGGTGGAGCCGTCGACGCGACTGATCGGCGAAACCGAACTGTGGCAGTTGGCTTTTCGCGTGGTGTGCGGCTACCCCGTGGAGCTGCGCACCGAGAAGTCTCCCGTCACCGTCACCGCGATGGTGCTGCGCCTGGCAGGCCAGTTGGCCGAACACCTCGTCGACACCGATCAGTTGCGGGACACCCACGTCGAACTGGAGCGGTTGGTGCACGCGCTGCCCCCAGGTCCCCGGCAGCGCGACACCGGGCCAAGCCAGGCGCTGCTGAAGCTGCTGGCCACCCAGACCGAGCGCACCGAGATAGTGCCGTTGATCGATGCCCTGCACGAGCGGATGCGTGCCGAGAACGTCATGGACTTCGGCATGCAGATGGCGGCGGCGGCCCGACTCGCCGCCACGTTCCCTCAGGTCGGCGAGCAACTGCGACAGCGCTACCGGGTGGTGCTGCTCGACGAGTACCAGGACACCGGCCACGCGCAGCGGGTGGCGCTCTCGTCGTTGTTCGGCGGCGGCGTGGACGACCAACTGGCGTTGACCGCCGTCGGTGACCCGATCCAATCGATCTACGGCTGGCGCGGCGCGTCGGCGACCAACCTGCCCCGATTCACCACCGACTTCTGCCTGTCCGACGGCACCCCCGCGCCGACGCTGGAACTGCGCACCAGCTGGCGCAACCCGCCGCGCGCCCTGCGTCTCGCGAATGCCATCTCGACGGAGGCGCGCCGTCGGTCGGTGGCGGTCCGCGAGTTGCTGCCTCGCCCCGACGCGCAGCCAGGCACCATCCGGTGCGCGCTGTTGGCCGATGTGAGTATCGAAAGAAATTGGGTGGCAGACCAGTTGGCGCAGATCTATCACGGGGCCGTCGACTCGGGAGCCGACGTACCGACGGCGGCGGTCCTGGTGCGGCGCAATGCGGATGCCGCGCCGATCGCCGACGCGCTGACCGCCCGCGGGGTGCCCGTCGAGGTGGTCGGGCTGTCGGGGCTGTTGTCGGTGCCCGAGGTGGCCGACGTCGTCGCGATGCTGCGGCTGACGGCCGACCCTACTGCGGGCTCGGCCGCGGTACGCATCCTCACCGGCCCGCGGTGGCGCCTCGGTGCCGCCGACGTGACGGCGCTGTGGCGACGCGCAGTGGAGCTCGACTCCGCGAGCAGGGCCACCGACGACCGGTCCTCGACGACGCACATCGTTGCCTCCGCAGGGCCCGACGCCGACAGCGCGTGTCTGGCCGACGCCATTTGTGACCCCGGCCGTCCGGACCGTTACTCGCCCATCGGCTACGGCCGCATCGTCGCGCTCTGCCGTGAGCTGACGGCCCTGCGGGCACAACTGCACCACCCCCTACCCGATCTGATCGCCGAGATCCGGTGGATGCTTGGTGTCGATGCCGAAGTTCGTGCTGCGCAATCGGTTTCGGCTGGCTGGTGTGGTACCGAACACCTCGATGCGTTCTCCGACGTCGTCGCCGAGTTCGCGTCGCGGCCGTCGGCGTCGGTGGCCGGGCTACTCGCGTTCCTCGACGTCGCGATGGAGGTGGAGAACGGCTTGGCGCCCGCGGAGCTCACGGTGGCGAAGGACCGCGTGCAGATCCTGACCGTGCACGCCGCCAAGGGCCTGGAGTGGCAGGTCGTGGCCGTGCCGCATCTGAGCGCCCGGGTGTTTCCGTCGACGGGGTCCGCGCGCACGTGGCTCACCGATGCCGCCGACCTGCCGCCGCTGTTGCGGGGCGACCGCGCTTCGGTGTCGGAGCACGGCGTGCCCGTGCTCGACACCTCGGACGTCAACGACCGGAAGGCTCTGTCCGACAAGATCGCCGACCATCGCACGACGCTCGACCAGCGCCGCATCGACGAGGAGCGCCGCCTGCTCTACGTGGCTCTCACCCGTGCCGAGGACACCCTGGTGCTGTCGGGTCATCACTGGGGTGCCACCGAGTCCAAGCCCCGCGGACCGTCGGACTTCCTGCTCGAGATCAAGGACGTCATCGACCGGGCCGCAGCGGCAGGGGATCCGTGCGGGGACGTCGACCAGTGGGCCCCCGCGCCGGCCGATGGCGACGTAAACCCCTTGCGGGACAACATCGTCGAACGCTCATGGCCTGTCGACCCGGCGGGTGCCGGTCGTGCACTCGTCGACCGTGGCGCCGAACTCGTCGGCAGAGCCATGGCGGCAGGGCTCCCGTCAGCGGCGATCGACGACGCGGACGTCGACGGCTGGTCGGCTGACGTCGATGCGCTGCTGGCCGAGCGGGAACAGGCGTTGGCACGGCCTGCGCCCATTCTGCCCCCGCAACTCTCGGTGAGCGCGCTGGTGGACATCGGTCGCGATCCCGAGGCCGCGCTGCACAGGCTGCAGCGACGTCTGCCGATGCGCCCCGACTCGCATGCGCTGCTCGGCACCGCGTTCCATGACTGGGTGCAGCGGTTCTTCCACGCCGAGCGGTTGTTCGACCTCGAAGATCTGCCTGGAGCGGTCGACGGCGAGCTGGGCCAGGCCGAGGCCGAGCGGCTCGCCGAACTGCAGGGCGCCTTCGCCGTCTCGTCGTGGGCTTCGAGAATCCCCGTCGACGTCGAGGTTCCGTTCGACATGATCATCGGCAGCACGGTCGTCCGCGGCAGGATCGACGCGGTGTTCGCCGACGACGACGGCGGGGTCACCGTGGTGGACTGGAAGACCGGCGATCCGCCGCTCACCGCAGAAGCGTTGCAGCAGAACGCCGTTCAGCTTGCGGTGTACCGGCTGGCCTGGGCGGCGACGGCAGGTGTGTCGCCCGAGTCGGTGCGGGCGGCGTTCCACTACGTGCGCAGCGGCCGGACCGTGGAACCCGCCACGCTGCCGGATGCCGTCGAGTTGGCCAGGCTGCTCGAGGCCGCTTAGCGAGGGGCGTTGCGGTACACCTTGAGCGCCTTGGTGATCATCGGGATCTGCAACGGCAACCGGGCGATCGTTCCGATGCGCGCAGCCCAGCCGTTGTTCCACATCACGCGAACCGAGTTGATGTTGGCGGGAAAGACGCCGATGTACAGCGCGACGGCGGCGAGCGCGCCGACCCGACGGGTGCGCGGTGCGATCAGCATTGCGCCCGTCGCGGCCTCGGCGACGCCGGAGGCCAGCGTGTAGAACCGTGCACTGCCCGGCAGTTCTGCCGGGACGATCGTGTCGAACGGCTTCGGAGCAACGAAGTGCAGCACGCCCATGCCGACGAGCATCGCCCCCATCCGCTGCGCGGTGGCCTTGCTGGGAGCGTTCTCGGATGCTCGGATGAGGGAGGTCATGGTTACATTGTGCTGTGCGGCGAGTTGGGCGGATGATGGGCCCTCGTGGCCAGAGGTAGATTGCGTCGCCGGATGGAGGCGCTCGATCAGACGCTGACCACCCAGCCCGATCACGCCCTGGTCGGTACGCTGCGGATCCCCGAGACGCCGGTCAGTCCCGCCCGCAAGATCGTGATGCGCGTGTTCTACGCGTTGGCGGCGCTGTCCCTGGCGGTGGCCATCGTCTATCTCGACCGCAACGGGTATCGCGACGTGCAGGACAATCAGCTGTCGTTCCTGGACTGTCTGTACTACGCCACGGTTTCGCTGTCGACCACCGGCTACGGCGACATCACGCCGTTCACGCCGTCGGCGAGGCTGATCAACGTCCTGGTGATCACGCCGCTGCGCGTGGCATTCCTGATCGTGTTGATCGGTACGACCGTGGAGACACTGACGGAGGCCTCGCGTCAGACCCTCAAGATTCAGCAGTGGAGGAGAAAGATGCGCGACCACATCGTCGTCATCGGCTACGGCACCAAGGGCAAGACTGCGGTGTCGGCCATGATCGGTGACGGTGCCAAGAGCGGCGAGATCGTCATCGTCGACACCGACCGGGCCGCCTTGGACCGCGCCGACAAGGCCGGACTCGTCACCGTGCACGGAGACGCCAACCGCGCCGACGTGCTTCGGCTCGCGGGCGCTCAGCACGCAAAGGCGATCGTCGTCGCCACCAACAGTGATCCGACCGCCGTGCTCGTCACGCTGACGGCTCGGGAGCTCGCACCCAAGGCCAAGATCATCGCGTCGATCCGTGAGTCCGAGAATCAGCACCTGCTCCTGCAGTCGGGTGCGGATTCGGTCGTGGTGTCCTCGGAGACCGCGGGCCGACTGCTCGGGATGGCGGCCAACACGCCGACGGTCGTGGAACTGATCGAGGACCTCCTCACACCGGACGCCGGATTCGCCATCGCCGAGCGCGACGTGACGCCCAAGGAGGTCGGTGGCTCCGCGCGGCACCTGCCCGACATCGTGCTGGGGGTGGTCCGCGAGGGGAATCTCGTCCGGGTGGACGCACCCGAGGCCGACGCCATGGAACTCGGTGACCGTTTGCTCTACATCCGCAACGCGGACGCCGACCGTTGAGCGCCACGGACTCCGGCGGGCAGGAGCGAGGCGACGCGGGCGAGGTGATCGGCGGGCTCGGCTCGTTCCAACTGCGCAACGTCCCACTGCTGTCGCGCATCGGCGCCGACCGTGCCGATGAGTTGCGCACCGACGTCGACGCCGCGGTGGCCGGGTGGAGCGATGCCCTGCTGCTGAAGGTCGATCGCCGCAACCAGGTGCTCATCTCCGGTGGGCAGGTGGTTCTCGGCAAGGCGCGGAAGCACTCCGCCAAGCCGGACGAACACGCGGTGTTCCTCGGCCGGATGCAGGACGGCAGACACGTCTGGGCGGTGCGCGGTGCGCTCGAGGGTCCCGAGGATCCGCACGCCGAGTCGGAGGTTCTCGATCTGCGACGGGCAGGCGCGATCTTCGACGACGTCAGTGCCCAACTGGTCGCCACCGCCACCGCGCTGCTGAATTGGCATGACAGCGCCCGTTTCAGCGCGATCGACGGCTCACCGACCAAGGTGCACAAGGCGGGATGGTCCCGGGTCAATCCGGTCAACGGGCACGAGGAGTTCCCCCGCCTCGACCCGGCGGTCATCTGCCTCATTCACGACGGCCACGACCGCGCGGTGCTGGCCAGGCAGACGGTGTGGCCGGAACGGCTCTTCTCGCTCATCGCAGGATTCGTGGAGGCCGGCGAGTCGTTCGAATCCTGTGTCGTGCGCGAGGTCGCCGAGGAGATCGGCTTGTCCGTCACCGACGTGACGTACCTGGGGAGTCAGCCGTGGCCGTTCCCACGCTCGCTGATGGTCGGCTTCCACGCGATCGGCGATCCGGAGCAGGAGTTCTTCTTCAGCGACGGCGAGATCGCCGAGGCGGCCTGGTTCACCCGCGCCGAGGTGCGCGCCGCACTGGCCGATGGTGACTGGAGCAGTGACTCGCCATCGAGACTGCTACTGCCGGGGTCGATTTCGATCGCCAGGGAGATCATCGAGTCCTGGGCGTTCGTCGACTGAGTCAGGCAGCCAGCTTCGCTTGCACGGCCTTCAGGCTCGGGTTGGTCAACGTCGAGCCGTCGGCGAACTTCACGGTGGGCACCACGTGATTGCCACCGTTGACCGAGCCGACGAACTCGGCGGCGCTGGGGTCGGCCTCAATGTCGATCTCGGTGTAGCCGATGCCCGCCGATTTGAGTGCGGTCTTGAGCCGTGCGCAGTAGCCGCACCACGACGTGGAGTACATGGTCAGCAGCGTGTTGTTAGCTGTCATAGCGATGTCAACGTATCTGACCCGGCGCGTATTGCACCACCTGGGGGAGCGGCGCCGAGCGGATGTCGGATCGGAAATTGTCGCCGCAGCCTGACAAGATGGACGCCATGCCGGTAGAGGCCGACTCCGCGAAAATCGATGGGCCCCCCGGCCGGCTGCTCGATCGTTTGACTGCCGATCTCGACGACGAGCAGCGCGAGGCAGTGCAGGCGCCCCGCGGGCCGGTGTGCGTTTTGGCGGGTGCGGGCACCGGTAAGACCCGGACCATCACCCGGCGCATCGCCTATCTGGTGGCCGCCGGTCACGTGGCGCCCAGCCAGGTGCTGGCGGTGACGTTCACCTCGCGGGCCGCGGGGGAGATGCGGGGCAGGCTGCGATCCCTCGACGAGCAGGGTGCCGACGGCGTCGGCACGGGCGCCGTGCAGGCGATGACGTTCCACGCGGCGGCTCGACGGCAGCTGCAGTACTTCTGGCCGCGGGTGGTCGGCGATACCGGCTGGGAGCTGCTCGACAGCAAGTTCGGCGTCGTCGCGCAGGCCGCGAACCGGGCGTCGATCCAGGCCAGCACCGACGACGTACGTGACCTGGCCGGCGAGATCGAGTGGGCGAAGTCGTCGCTGATCAGTCCGGAGGGCTATGCGGCCGCGGTCGCCGAGGCCGGTCGCGACATTCCGTTGGACGCCGCCAAGATCGCAGCTGTCTACGCCGGGTACGAGGCCATGAAGGCTCGACGCGACGGCACCGCGATGCTGGACTTCGACGACCTTCTGCTGCACACCGCTGCTGCGATCGAGAATGACGCCGCCGTGGCCCAGGAGTTCCGCGACCGGTACCGCTGTTTCGTCGTCGACGAGTACCAGGACGTGACGCCCCTGCAGCAGCGGGTGCTCAACGCGTGGCTCGGCGACCGTGACGATCTGACGGTCGTCGGTGATGCCAACCAGACCATCTACTCGTTCACCGGTGCCACGCCCGGCTATCTGCTGGACTTCTCGCGCCGCTTTCCCGACGCCTCGGTGGTCCGGCTGGAGCGCGACTACCGATCCACCCCGCAGGTGGTGTCCTTGGCCAACCGCGTCATCGCGATGGCGCGTGGCCGCATGGCGGGCAGCAAGCTGCACCTGATCGGTCAGCGCGACGCCGGGCCAACGCCGACGTTCAACGAACATCCCGACGAGGTCGTGGAGGCCACTGCCGTCGCGAAGGCCATCAAGAAGCTGATTCACGCGGGCACGGCGGCATCGGAGATCGCGGTGTTGTACCGCATCAACGCGCAGTCCGAGGTGTACGAGGAGGCGCTCACCGCGGCGGGTGTGGCGTTCCAGGTGCGTGGCGGTGAGGGCTTCTTCAGCCGCCAGGAGGTCCGGCAGGCGTTGGTTGCGCTGCAGCGGGCGGCCGACCGCGTCGACGCAGTGGGTGCGGACCTTCCGCCCGTGATCCGCGAGCTGCTGGAACCGCTGGGGCTCACTGCCGAAGAGCCGCAGGGCGTCCGGGCGCGTGAACGGTGGGAGGCGCTGGTCGCCCTCGTCGAGCTCGTCGAGGAGGAAGTCGCTCTGCGGCCGTCGCTGGACATGCGGGCCCTGCTGGCCGAGTTGAGGCAGCGCGCCGACGCCCGCCATCCGCCGGTCGTGCAGGGCGTCACCCTGGCATCGCTGCACGCGGCCAAGGGGCTGGAGTGGGATGCGGTGTTCCTCGTCGGGCTGGCCGATGGCACGCTGCCTATCTCGCACGCGTTGGCGCGCGGAGCCGACAGCGAGCAGGTCGAGGAGGAACGCAGGCTCCTCTACGTCGGAATCACAAGGGCGCGTGTCCATTTGGCGCTGAGCTGGGCGCTTGCCCGTACCCCCGGCGGTCGGCAAGGTCGACGTCCGTCGCGCTTCCTCAACGGCGTGGCCCCGCAGGCCACCTCCGATGACGGCCCGAGCAAGCCGCGACGGCAGCGTGGCGCGACCCCGCGCTGCCGCGTCTGCAACGGCGCACTGACCAGTCCGGCCGCGATCATGTTGCGCCGCTGCGAGACCTGCCCGTCGGACCTCGACGAGGAGCTGTTGGCTCGGCTCAAGGAGTGGCGGCTCGAGACGTCCAAGGAGATGAAGGTGCCTGCGTACGTGGTCTTCACCGACAACACGTTGATTGCCATTGCCGAGACGATGCCCTCCGACGAGGCCGCACTGGTCGCCATTCCGGGTATCGGCGCCCGCAAGCTCGAGCAGTTCGGGCCCGACGTCCTCGCGTTGGTCAAGGCTCGGCAGTGAAGGCGCGCCGAAACGGCCAAGCTTCGCAAAGATCGCGCCAAAGACGCAGGTCAGAAAATTGCTTGTCCCGTTTGGGTGTTAACGTCTAACCTCATAACCGTCTAATCCGGTCGAGCAGAAGGGAGGGGTACCAACATGAATGCACATCAGTTCTTCGGCGTAGCCATTGTCAACGCTGTCGTCATGCCGTCGCCCCTCTATGTCGCTGGACCCGTCGCCTCGGCGGCGCATTGGGCGGTTGCCACGCATGACGCCATTCCGGCGATCAAGCGTCGCACCGCCGCCGCGACCGTCGAGTCCGTGAATCGGGGCACCATCTAGGAAGCCCAGACGAGCCAAATGGCCACGGACCCGACACAGCGGATCCGTGGCCAGATTCTTTTCGGGGCCCACCGAAAACCTGGTCGCAGATCCATCAAAGACAGATGGCCGATCGATTTAGACCAGGAAGAAGGTGATTCGGACATGTCTTCGCAGACATGCCGCGAAAGGACGTTCCCGGCAGTGCCGTGTCACGTCAATGACCCCGACCTGTGGTTCGCCGAGAACCCGATGGAGCTCGAGCGGGCAAAGGTGCTGTGCGCCGATTGCCCGATCCGGCGCCAGTGTCTCGCCGAGGCGCTGGAACGCCAAGAGCCCTGGGGGGTTTGGGGCGGCGAGATCATCGATCGCGGAACCGTGGTCGCGCGCAAGCGCCCCCGCGGTCGTCCTCGGAAGAACCCGCTTGCCGACCCGGCCGCCGCGTAGCCGGCGCGAGGCCGCCTAGCTCCACGTATTGCTGGAGCTAGGCTGCCTCGTCGGCGAACCCTGGAATCAGTTCCGCCGCAAGCGCTCTCACGGGAACGTGCGCGTCGAGCTGACAGGAGATCGCGACGATCGAGGCGATCACCCGCAACGGGATCGCCAGCTTGGCAGGCAGGTCCATCGCCCTGGCCGTCCTGATGGCGTCTGCCGAGAGGTCCATGTTGGCCGCGGCCATTCTCTGAATCCACTTGCGGGTGTAGTGGAACACCTCGACCTCGACCGGTTCGACGTATTGGCGCAGCATCTCGTCGATCTCGCGGATCGGGACCTGCTGGCCACGCTGGATGAACCCGATGCGCTCCATCGTCGGCAGCAGAAGTTCGTAGTTCTTGTCCATCGCATAGCGCAACATTTGCCCCAGATCCGGGGGCAGGCCACCAGGAAGGGGCGCCACCGCACCGAAGTCGAGAACGCCCATGCGGCCGTCCGCCAGCAGCATGAAGTTCCCGGGATGCGCATCGCCGTGCATCATCTCGACTCGCTGCGGCGCGCCGTACGTCAGCTCGGCAAGGCGCGTGCCCATGAGGTCGCGCTGTTCCGGCGTGCCGGTGCGGATGATCTGGGCCATCGGAATGCCGTCGATCCACTCGGCGATGACGACCTTCGGTGCGCTCGCCACGATCGCCGGGACGACGAAGTGCGGGTCGTCGTGATAGGCCTTGGCGAAGGCGCGCTGGTTGTCGGCCTCCAACCGATAGTCGAGCTCCATCTCGGTGCGTTGGATCAGCTCGTCCACGACGCCCTGGACGTCCGCGCCGGGGGACAGCTGCCGGAATACGGAGACCAGCCGTTGCATGGTCTTCAGGTCCGCGCGCAGAGCCTCGTCTGCTCCCGGGTACTGGATCTTGACGGCAACCTCGCGGCCGTCGGACCAGATGGCCTTGTGCACCTGCCCGATGCTCGCGGACGCGATCGGTGCGTCGTCGAAGGAGCTGAAGCGATCCCGCCACCTGGTGCCGAGCTGGGCGTCGAGCACCCGGTGCACCTTCGCCGCGGGCAGCGGCGGCGCATCCTTCTGCAGCTTGGTCAGCGCCTCGCGGTAGGGCTCGCCGAACTGCTCGGGGACGGCGGCCTCCATCACCGAGAGCGCCTGGCCCACCTTCATGGCTCCGCCCTTGAGCTCGCCGAGGACGGTGAAGAGCTGATTGGCCGCCTTCTCCATGAGTTCGGCGTTGACGTCGTCTCTGGACATGCCGGTCAGGCGCTTGCCGAAGCCAAGTGCGGCGCGTCCGGCGAACCCCACGGGCAAGCTCGCCAGCTTCGCATTCCGTGCGACCCGTCCACGCTTGATGTCTGTCACTTCACCATCATCCATGACGAAGCTGGCCGCCCCGCGATCAGCACTCGCACCGGGGGTGACGCGACCATCGCCGACTGATCGTCGAACCGGTGCGGACGTCGAACTCCAGCGTGGTGTCCAGGGTGGGCGGCGGATCACCGGCACGGCGCGGGTCGTCCGACTCGTGCACGGCCTGGATGACGCGGTCGACCTGGTTGAGCGCCAACGCGGCGGTGCCGAGCATGGTCGCGCGGTCGGCGCTGCCGACGGCATCGCGCAACTGAGCGGCGACGGCCGGCCACGCCGCATCGCGGTCGCTGCGGTACAGGTCGGCACAACCGAGACAACTGGTGACGCCGGGGATCACCAGCGGGCCGACCAGACCCGTCCCATCGCGAACCCGCACCGGCAGGTGCGGGATCCGCGCCTGGTGCAGATCACGCAGCAGGTGCGGATCGGCGACGAGGAAGTCCGACAGCACGACGAGGTCCGTCGTCCCCGGTGTGACGCCGGCGTGGTTGAGCCTGCTCTGCATGACGCTGGCGCCCGTACTCCTCAGCGCGCTCGCGAGCAGATCCGACAACGTGCCGCGGACGAGAATGCGGATGGAGGCCTATCGGGTTTGCGGTGGCGTCGCGGTC
>JAOPWT010000538.1 GCA_025965555.1 Mycobacterium sp. | reverse complement strand
GCACGCCGCATCACCAGCGGGTCGTGTACGCAGGAGCCGTCATCGGAGAACATCCGCACCCTGCCCACCCCGGCGGCCATCAGGCCCATCTCGGTGAGTTGGCTGCCCTTGAGCCCGACGGTGACCGCGCCGACCGGGTGCACGTCCACCAGGCCGACCTGTTGACCGCGGTGCCAGACGTGGTCGGTGACGACGGCGCTGTCGGCGACGGGGTTGGTATTCGCCATCGCGAAGACCGCGGTGTAACCACCGAGAGCTGCTGCGGCCGAGCCGGTTTCGATGTCCTCGGCGTACTCGCGGCCGGGCTCGCGGAGATGGGTGTGCAGGTCGACGAAGCCGGGCAGCAGGACCTTGCCATTGGCGTCGACGGCGTCGGCGTCGTCGGGCACGGTGAGACCGGCGCCGATCTGCGCGATCTGACCGTCGTCGACCAGGACGTCGACGGGGTCACCTTCGCCGTAGAGGAGGACACCCTGGATGAGCACCGTCATGCGTTCACCCCTACCGCTTCTGAGCCTGCGCCGACGAGCAGATGGAACAGCACCGCCATCCGGACGTGAACACCATTGGAAACCTGTTGCAGCACTGCCGATTGCGAGGAATCGGCCACCGACGAGGCGATCTCCATCCCGCGCAGCATCGGCCCGGGGTGCAGTACCACCGCATTGGCGGAGAGCATGGCCGACCGCTTCTCGGAGAGACCGTAGAGCACCGAGTACTCCCTGGCCGACGGGAAGAAGCCGCCGTTCATCCGCTCGGCCTGCACACGCAGCATCAGCACCGCGTCCGCGCCGGGCAGTTCGGCGTCGAGGTCGTGCGACACCGTGACGGGCCACGTGGACACGCCCGTCGGCAGCAGGGTCGGCGGCGCCACCAGCACCACCTCCGCGCCGAGGGTGGCCAACAGTTGCACGTTGGAGCGGGCCACGCGACTGTGCAGCACGTCGCCAACGATCAGGACGCGCCTGCCCTCCACCGAACCGAGTCGCTGGCGGATGGTCAACGCGTCGAGCAACGCCTGCGTCGGGTGCTCGTGGGTGCCGTCACCGGCGTTGATCACACTGGGCCCACCGTCGTTCGGTTCGGCCGTCCATTCTGCAAGCTGTTGCGCCGCACCGGAAGCGGGATGCCTGATGATCAGCGCGTCGGCGCCTGCGGCACGCAGCGTGAGTGCGGTGTCGCGCAACGACTCGCCCTTGGCCACCGACGATCCCGACGAGCTGACGTTGATGACGTCGGCGCTCATCCACTTGCCAGCAACCTCGAACGACACCCTGGTGCGGGTGGAGTTCTCGTAGAACATGGTGATGACGGTGCGGCCGCGCAGCGTCGGCAACTTCTTCACCTCGCGGCCGAGCAGCGCCTTGGAGAACTTGTCGGCGTCGTCGAGGATCGCGATCGCCACGTCGCGAGACAGATCGGTGGCCGAGAGCAGATGCTTCATAATCGTCTCTTCTCCGCGCAAGCGCTCATCATCGCGCAGGCCCTCCCTGGGGTGCGATCGAGACGCCGTCGACGCCCCCGTCGTTCTCGGCGAGCCGGACCTTGACGTTCTCGCTTCGCGAGGTGGGCACGTTCTTGCCCGCGTAGTCGGCGCGCAACGGCAGTTCGCGGTGGCCGCGGTCGACGAGCACTGCCAGCTGGACCGCCCGTGGCCTGCCGATGTCGCGTAGGGCGTCCAGCGCGGCGCGGATCGAGCGACCCGTGTAGAGCACGTCGTCGACGAGCACGACCAGTGCGCCGTCGACCCCGCCCGCGGGGATCGAGGTGTCTTCGAGCGGACGCGGCGGCTTGCCCGCGAGATCGTCGCGGTAGAGGGTGATGTCGAGTGCGCCGTGCGGCACCGTCACCCCGGCGAACTCGTGAATCCGCTCGGCGAGCCTGGCGGCTAGCGTCACGCCACGGGTGGGGATGCCGAGGAGGACGACGCGAGGAGCGTCGGGGCCGTCGAGGGCGGTCTTCTCGATGATCTCGTGCGCGATGCGGGAGACGGTCCGGCTCACGTCTGCGGCGGACATCAATTCCCGGTCGGGGCTGAGAGCAGCCATGACTGACCCGGACCTCCTTCTCCGCCTCTCGGGACGGATCGTTAAAGGACGTCGAAACTTCCGCGGCAGCTTAACACCTGCTTCGGGCGCATGAGGAAGCCGACTAAGCTGACGCGGTGAATCTCGACGGCAATCAGGCCTCCATCCGCGAGGCGATCGATGCGGGCCTGCTCGCTGGTGCCGTCACACTGGTCTGGCAGGCGGGCACCGTGCTGCAGGTCAACGAGCTCGGCCACCGCGACGTCCACGCCGGGTTGCCGATGCGGCGCGACACGATCTTCCGCATCGCATCGATGAGCAAGCCGGTGACGGTGGCCGCGGCGATGTCGATGATCGAAGAGCGGGCGTTCGCACTCACCGATCCGATCGCGCAGTGGATCCCCGAACTCGCCGACGTGCGGGTCATGGCCGACCCGTCGGGCTCGCCCGAGGCGACGGTGCCCCTGCGCCGGCCGATCACGTTCGACGACCTCATGACGCACCGCAGCGGGCTCGCCTACGCGTTCTCCGTCGGTCCGCCGCTGAGCCGGGCGTACGGAAAGCTCATGTTTCGGCAGGACCAGGACCGCTGGCTCGCGGAGCTGGCGCAGCTGCCGCTGGCGCACCAGCCAGGTGAACGCCTGACCTACAGCCACGCGACCGACGTGCTGGGCATCGCGCTGTCGCGGATCGACGGTAAGCCGCTGGCGGACGTGCTCGCGGCCCGCATCTTCGAACCGCTCGGCATGTCCGACACCGGGTTCGCGGTGAGCCACGAAGGCCGCAGGCGGTCGGCCACCATGTACCAGCTCGACGAGACCGGCACCCTGCGCGACGACGTGATGGGTCCGGCGCCGGTCACGCTCCCGACGTTCTGCACCGGCGGGGCGGGCCTGTGGTCGACCGCCGACGACTACCTCGCGTTCGCCCGCATGCTGCTCGGCGGCGGATCCGTGGACGGTGTGCGGGTGCTCTCCGAGGAGTCGGTGCGGCTGATGCGGACCGACCGCCTGACCGACCAGCAGAAGACGTTCCCGTTCCTGGGCATGCCGTTCTGGCGTGGCCGCGGCTTCGGCCTGAACCTGTCCGTGGTGACCGATGCCGCCCAGTCGCGCCAGCTCTACGGCCCCGGTGGGCTCGGCACGTTCAGCTGGCCCGGCGCCTACGGCACGTGGTGGCAGGCGGATCCCTCGGCGGACCTGATCATGCTGTACCTCATCCAGAACCTGCCCGACCTGAGCTCGGACGCGGCTGCCGCCGCAGTGGCGGGCAACACGTCACTGGCCAAGCTGCAGGCGGCGCAGCCGCGGTTCGTCCGCCGCACCTACCAGGCCCTGGACTCCTAGCGAAGGGGTCTAGGCCGTGGCGCGCAGCTTCCCGTCCTCGGCGCGCACGACGGAGTCGATCCGGCCGAACCTGTCCATCACACGCTCGGTGACGCGGCTCCACTGGTGCGGGTCGTCGACGTCCGCCGCGATCGCCATCGCGCGGTCGGCGGATTGTCCGTGCATCACCCGGACCACGTCGGCGGGATGTCGAGCCACGACGGCGACCCGCCGCCCGGCTGCCATAAGGCTGCGCGCCAACTGGTAACCGGCGTCGGTGTCACCGTCCAGCACGATCGCGACAGTGCTTGCGGTAGTGGCTGTTTCGCGGTCCATGGCATCAGTCAACGCCCGTCACCTTGGTCTGCGATGTGCGTCGCCTAGGCGATGCCCTAGAACCTCGTCGGTCACCACGGGACGACTTGGTTCTGGTAGTCGAGGAACTGCAGGCCGCCGTCGCCGGCATGGGCGACGATGGTGTCGACGAGGCCGGGGATGCTGTCGTTCACGGTCAGCTTGGCGTCGTCGCCGCCGAGCGCCGACTTGCTGGCCAGGTAGACCTCGTGGCTGCCCCTTAACCGCTTTCGCAGCGGCCCGTACGCCGTTGCCGCGGCCGATGCGTATGGCATACGCTTTCGGCCACGCCGCAACCGACGGTCCTGATCAGTGGCGCCGGCGTCGCGGGTCCCGCGTTGGCCTTCTGGCTGACGCGCAACCGCTATCGCGTGGTCGTCGTCGAGTCCGCTCCGGGCATCCGTCCCGGAGGTCAGACCGTGGACCTGCGCGGCGCAGGTGCCGACGTGGTGCAACGGATGGGCCTGCTCGACGAGTTGACGCGGCGCGCGGTGAACCAGCGCGGCATCGCGTGGGTGCGATCGGATGGAAGTCGGCGCACCGAGATGCCCGTCGAGGCGTTCGACGGCAACGGCGTGGTGTCCAAGCTGGAGATCCTCCGCGGCGACCTGGTGGACGTGCTGTATGAGGCCACCAGGGACGTCGCCGAATACCGCTTCGGAACCCGGGTTTCACAGTTGGCTCACGACGGCGACGGCGTCGTTGCCACGCTGACCGACGGGACGCCGGTCGAAGCGGACCTCGTCGTCGGCGCCGACGGGCCGAATTCGGCGGTGCGACGACTGACCTTCGGGCCCGAGGAGCAGTTCGTCACACCACTCGGTGGCTATCACGCCTGGTTTCTCCGCACCGGACCCGGTCGGCATCGACGGCTGGTACCTGATGCACCATGCCGCGGGTGGCCTGAATGCCTCGATGCGTCCATCACACGATCCTCGGATGGTCAAGGCGGGCTTGGCCTTTCGGTCCGAGCCGCTGGACTACGACCGACGCGATCTGAACGCCCAGCGTCGGCTGCTCGTCGAGAGGTTCGCTGGCGCGGGGTGGCAGTCCGATGCGCTACTAGCGGCCGCCGGGGACGCCGACGACTTCTACTTCGACGCGTTCGCGCAGGTGCACATGGAATGCTTCTCGTCGGGCCGGGTGACCCTGGTCGGTGACGCGGGATACTGCGCATCCCCGCTCAGCGGCATGGGAACCAGTCTCGCGCTCGTCG
>JAOPWT010000500.1 GCA_025965555.1 Mycobacterium sp. | reverse complement strand
CGCCGGGCCGACAGACCCTGGCGCGATGGGCTCATGCAGGCGACCCGGCGGCGATCTGCTGCCTAATCCGCACCGGGCGACGCTGCCGCCCTCACGTGGACCACTGCGGCCCGTCGAGATTGCGCAGGCCGCGGTGATGGCGGCCCTGTGCGCGGCGACGTCGATCGTGTCGGCTCTCATTCCGTTGATCGCTGGGCTGTCGTTGTTGGGGACGGTTCCGATGGGGCTGCTCGCCTACCGCTACCGGATCCGCGCGCTGGCCGCGGCAACGGTGTCGGGAGGCGTGATCGCGTTCGTGGTCTCGGGCAACGGCGGCCTCAGCACCGTTGTGGGGTGCGCGTACATCGGCGGGATCACCGGGATCGTCAAACGTCGGAGGGGTGGCTTTGCGACGGTCGTGGTGGTTTCGCTCGGCGCCGGTGTATTGGCGGGTGCGGCGTCGGTGGCCACCCTGTTGGTGCTGTCCAGACTGAGGGAGCTGGCGTTCGCCTCGATGCGGGCCAACGTCGACGGCATCACGGTGGTCATGGCCCACCTCCCGGGCTTGCACGTTCTTGCCGATTGGCTCAAACGAACCTTCGAAGCGGCGCTTCACTTCTGGCCGTGGTTCGTCGGCGGTGGATCGGTCGCTGGTGTCGTCGGCACGACGGTACTCGGGTGGTGGGCGCTATCGCGGGTACTGCGTCGGCTCGGTGAGATCCCCGACGTGCACATGCTGGAGGCGCCCTACGAGAACGGACCGATCGCGCCCGTGCCCGTGCAGCTGCGTGACGTGACGTTTCGCTATCCCACGATGGACCACGACGCGCTCGGCCCGGTGACGATGCACCTCAGCCCCGGCGAGCACGTCGCCGTCACCGGCGCGAACGGTGCGGGCAAGACCACCTTGATGCTGGTCCTCGCCGGCCGGGAGCCCAATGCGGGCACCGTCGATCGACCAGGCGGGGTCGGCCTCGGTCACTTTGGCGGTACGGCAGTGATCTTGCAACACCCCGAGAGCCAGGTGCTGGGCAGTCGAGTCGCCGATGACGTGGTGTGGGGGTTGCCGACCGGACATGGCACCGACGTAGCCGGCCTGCTGGCCGAGGTCGGTTTGGCGGGATTGGCCGATCGAGATACCGGTGGTCTGTCCGGCGGGGAGTTGCAAAGGTTGGCCGTTGCCGCCGCGCTGGCGCGCGAACCGTCGCTGCTCATCGCCGATGAAGTGACGTCGATGGTCGATCAGCAGGGCAGAGACGAGTTGCTCTCCGTCCTGTCAGGACTCGCCGAGCGGCGGCAAATGGCTTTGGTACACATTACTCATTACAACGCGGAGGCAGCCTCCGCGGGCCGCACGATCGCGCTCACCGGTCGGGGATCGGCAGACAACACGGACATGATCGAGACGGTGGCGCCGCCGAGCCCAAGGCCCCCGATTGGGCACACCAGCGGACCGGTGCTGGACCTGTCCGGCGTCGGGCATCAGTACGGGCATGGAACCCCTTGGGCAACAAGGGCGTTGGCTGACATCGACTTCACGATAGGCGAGGGCGACGGCGTGCTGATTCACGGCGGCAACGGCTCGGGTAAGTCGACGCTGGCGTGGATCATGGCCGGGTTGACCGTCCCGAGCGAGGGGCGTTGCCTGCTTGACGGCAAACCAGCGTCGGATCAGGTGGGCAAGGTGGCGATCTCGTTCCAAGCCGCCCGCCTTCAACTGATGCGCGGAGGGGTGGACGAAGAGATCGCGTCGGCGGGCGGATTCTTACTCGAGGACTCCGCAAGGGTGTCGGCTGCACTCGCCTGCGTGGGACTGGATGCCGAACTGGCCACGCGGCGGGTCGATCAACTCAGTGGTGGGCAGATGCGCCGCGTGGTCCTCGCCGGGCTGCTCAACCGCGCGCCACGAGCACTGATTCTCGACGAGCCGCTCGCTGGCCTCGACGCCCCAAGCCAGGCCGGCCTGGTGCGACTCCTTCAAGGCCTTCGGCGCGACGGCCTGACGGTGGTCGTCATCTCGCACGACTTCTCGGGTCTTGACGACCTGTGCCCACGGACCCTGCACCTCCGCGACGGTGCACTGCAATCGGCACCGACCGCGGGGAGGGTCACGTGACCGCGACTCAGCGCCCTCACCGTCGATCCTTGGTGCTCCTGCGCCCGGTACCGGGACCGTCCGTCATCCACGAGCTCTGGGCAGGCACCAAAATCATTACCGCCCTGGCGGTCTCGCTGCTCCTCGCGAACTATCCCGGGTGGGGCCCGATCGCCGTAGTGGCCGCATTGGTGATCGCCGCAGTCCGGCTGGCGCATATTCCACGCGGGGTGCTGCCTTCGCTGCCACGATGGCTTTGGATCGGCCTGCTGCTTGGCGGAGTGACGTCCGCGCTGGCGGGCGGGAGGCCGTTCGTCGACCTTGGTCTGTTCACCGTCGGGCTCGGAGGGCTGCTCGAGGTGCTTCGGTTCACGGCGTTGACGATGGTTCTGTTGGGTCTTGGCGGCATGATCTCCTGGACTACCAACGTCGCCGACGTGGCACCTGCCGTCGCAGTGCTGGGCCGACCGCTCCGGTGGCTGCGGATCCCGGTGGACGAGTGGGCGGTGGCCACTGCGTTGGCGATGCGGGCCTTCCCGATGCTGCTCGAAGAATTCCGCATCCTGTATGCCGCGCGTCGCCTGCGCCCAAGACCGCCGACACCCGCCACCTGCCAGAAGCGGCTGCGTCAATGGGCCGGCGATGTCATCGACCTCTCGGCCGCCGCGATCACGGTAGCGCTGCGGCGGGCCGACGAGATGGGTGACGCCATGACCGCGCGCGGGGGGACCGGTGCCATTTCCGCAACCCCGTCACGGCCGAAACACCTGGACTGGCTGGCTCTTTCGATCGTGGCATTGGTATGCGGTGCGGGCCTCGTGTTGGAGCTCTTCATCATTCCGACACCGATGCACTAGGACTGCGCGAACATGCGAACCAGGCCCGCGATCCTCGTCGTCGATACCGACCCCAACGTGGTGTCGCCACTCGCCGTGACGTTGATGAGTTGCGGCTTCGCGGTCCATACCGCCAATGATGGTCCCGCCGCTCTGGACCGGGCGCGCGAGTTACGCCCAGCCGCGGTGATCCTCGAGGTGACGCTGCCCAGCATGGACGGATTCGAAGTTCTGCGCCAACTGCGCACCCTGGGCGTCGATGCGCCCGGCCTGTTCGTCAGCAACCGTACCGCCCTGCACGACAAACTCACTGGGCTGAACGCGGGAGGTGACGACTACATCACCAAACCGTTCAGTCCCGAAGAAGTCCTGGCCCGACTGCGAGCGATTCTGCGCCGCACCCGAAAGGCGAACGAGTCGATCCGCGGGGCGTCGCTGATCTTCGCCGATATCACCCTCGACGAAGACTCCTACGACGTGTTGAAAGCAGGCAATCGGGTGACGTTGTCGCCGGTCGAGTTCAAACTACTGCGCTACCTGATGATCAACTCCGGCGCCGTCCTGTCGAGGTCCATGATTCTGGACCACTTGTGGCGGAATGACTTTCGAGGCGAAACTACGGTCGTCGAGTCCTACATCTACAACCTGCGACGAAAGATGGACAGGTCGGGCAAGCGCCTCATCCATACCGTGAGGGGCGTTGGGTACGTCCTGCGGGAAGTGCATTGAAGGCAGTCCTCTTCTTATGTGAGCTTCATGTTCGTGCCTCTAGGGTTCTCTTGAGATGAGCGGAGGTGAGGATGAAAGCTCCAGTGGCACTGGTCGTCGATGACGACGAAGGCGTTCGACGTGCACTGAACCTCGGGCTGACCGAAGCCGGCTTGATCACGCGCGAGGCGACCAACGGAGAAGAAGCGTTGAAGGCGCTCGAGGAGCAGCCGCCCGACGTGGTCGTGCTCGACGTGGCCATGCCGGGGATGAGCGGCGTGGAGGTCGTGTCGCGGATCCGGATGTCCGGCCGCACGCTGCCGGTGTGCATGCTGTCAGCCCGCGACGAGGTCGACGACCGTGTGGCGGGGTTGGCTGCCGGAGCCGACGACTATGTCGTCAAGCCGTTCTCGGTGACCGAGCTCGCCGCCCGACTTCACGCGCTGGTCCGCTTGTATTGGGACCGCGATCATCGCCCGCTGATCTTCGACGATCTGGTGATCGAGACGTCCCGCCGGGTGGTGAGTCGCGGTGGCCACGAACTTGACTTGACGGCACGCGAGTTCGACTTGCTAGTGGCGTTTGCGCGGCATCCTCGCCAGGTGCTCAGTCGCAACCAACTGTTGGAGTTGGTGTGGGGCTATACGTGGGAGGTGGACAGCAACGTCGTCGACGTCTTCGTCGGGTATCTCCGCCGCAAGCTCGAGGCCGACGGTCAGCCACGGGTGCTCGCCACCGTGCGCGGGGCCGGATTCGTCTTCCGTCCATGAGTCGCGTCTGGAGCATCCGGGTCCAGTTGTCGATCGCTGGAGCGTTGATCGTATTCACCGTCGTCGCGCTCGCGGGCCTGGCAATTGCATTGCAGATCACCAAGAGCGATCGCGCGCAGTTCGACGCCGCACTCGTGGACCGCAGTTCGCGTGCCGACGGCGAGTTCGAAGGGTCGCTGCACGACCGTGGCCGCTTCGGGGCGGACGAGTCCTTCGTCCGGTTCATCGCCCGCGGTCAGGTCGTGGCGCAGAGCGGGCAGGTGCCTGACCAGGTCGTGCCGCTGCCCAGCGCCGATGGCTTCTCGACGGTCCGCGTCGACGGCGAGCCCTGGCGGTCCTTCACCAGGGCCGTCAGGGGGCGTGGAGACATGCAGGTGCAGGTCCTGCAGAGTCTTGAGCCCTTGGAGGAGCGAACCACCCGCAACAATGTCCTCGTCCTGATCGTCACTGCCGTGGCGACGGTATTCGGAGCTGCTGCGGGATGGGTCTCCGCGGGGATCCTGTTGCGTCCCTTGCAGCGGGTCCGCGCCGCGGCGGTGGCCATCCGCGACGATCGCGATACTGGGTACCGACTACCGGACGTGACGCGACCGCGCGAAGTGGCGGACCTGACCGACACGCTGAACGGGATGCTCGACCGTCTGCAGAGAAGCACTGCCACGGCACGCCGTTTCACCGCTGACGCGGGACACGAGCTGCGCACGCCGTTGACCAGCCTCGGTGCCTATATCGAGACGTTGAACCGTCCGATCGAACCAGCACCGGAGGTCCGGCATCGAATCGTCTCGGAGATGCAGGTCGAATACCAACGGTTGGTCGATCTGCTCAATGGGCTGCAAAGCCTCGCCCGTGGCGACGCCGGCGCGCTGCCAGGGTTCACCGACACCGACATACGGCAGTTGGTGCAGGACGCCACCAACGCGGCCCGCAGGCGGCATCCCACGACGTCGATCTCGACGACATTCGACGACACCTACCCCTTGGTTCACGGCTGGGCCGAGGGCCTCCGGCTGGCGATCGACAACCTCCTCGACAACGCTGCGCTGCACGGCACGCCGGCGGGCGTCGTCACCGTCGAGGTCAGCACGACCGGTGACGTGGTCACGATCGCCGTCGACGACGACGGACCCGGAATTCCGACTGAACAGCGGGCCGCGATGATGACGCGCTTCGCCCGCGGCGCAGACACCACGGCCAAGGGTTCGGGTCTCGGGCTGGCTCTGGTGCTCCAACAGGCCGAAATCCACCGAGGCGGAATCGAACTCGCCGACTCACCGAGCGGAGGACTGTCGGCCAGGTTGACACTTCCCACCGTGGACGATGCCACTGTGAGCTAGCTCGCTTCGATTCTTATTTCCATCACAAGAACTCTGCTGAGGCTGGTGAAGAGGGCGAAACAACGCCCGCCATCGCCGCGAGAGAGATCTAAACGTCCATGCCACTGCTCACCATGGCGAATACCCGCTCCTCAGCCACTCGCCCGCCCGTCGCGTCCAAGGTGCCCGAGATCACGGCCACGTTCTGGATACTGAAGCTGCTCACCACGGCTATGGGAGAGAACGCGTCGGACTACCTCGTCCACACCAACCCCGTCTTCGGGCTGGGCGTCGGCGTCGTCGGCTTCGTCGCGACGCTCTGGCTGCAGTTCCGGACCCGTCGCTACCACCCCGTGGCGTACTGGGCCGCGATCTCGATGGTCGCGGTCTTCGGCACCATGGTGGCCGACGTGCTACACGGCGATCTGGGTATTCCGTTGCCTGTCAGCACCATCGCGTGCGCGGCCGCATTGGCAATCACCTTCGTCGCGTGGCACCGTGCCGAGGGCACGCTCTCGATTCACAGCATCACGACCCGACGCCGCGAGGTCTTCTATTGGCTCACGGTGTCGTTCACCTTCGCGCTGGGCACGGCCGCTGGTGATCTGACCGCTGACACTCTGGGACTCGGCTTCGTCGGTTCGATCGTGCTCTTCGCAGTAATCATGGTGGTTCCGGTGTTGGGCCGCTGGCGCTTTGGGCTCAACGGCGTCGTGGCCTTCTGGTTTGCCTACGTCGTGACTCGTCCACTCGGCGCGTCGGTCGCCGACTGGCTCGGCAAGCCAGCCATGGCGGGTGGCGTGGGCCTCGGCGACGGTCCGGTTGCCGCCGTCCTCATCCTCGCGATCGCCATCCTCGTCAGCTGTCTCGCCTTTCGGCGACGCAACACCCGCATCACATCAACGAAGGGATCAGAAGAATGACCGAACAACCAGATCGGCCGTCGCACGACGACACTGCGGCCGCCGAATCGACCGAACCGATTGCCGCGGAGCCGTCGTCGGCCGCAGCACCTCCGGAGGCACCCGTCGTCGAACCCAAGCCGTCGCGCTGGGAGAGGGTGCGGCCCCGCGGCCGCCTAGGCCAGGTAGCCGCGATCCTGGTCTCCGTTGCTGCCGCGATCTTCATCGTCGGAGCGATCTTCGTCGCCGGGTTCGTGGTGGGCTCCGAAGGCAGCGGTGAGCACCATGGCCACGGCGGCGGCTACAGCCAAGGCGAGGGTGAGCACCACCGTGGCGGCGAGGAAGCGGACGGTTCTGGCCGCGATGGGTCGGGACAGGGTGACTCCGAGCAGGGCCGCTCGAACGACGGTGACGGACCCGGGCAGGGCTGAGTCACCCTGAGAGGTTGCCGCAGACGTTCGGCAGGCGCCCCGTCTTCGAAGCTCGCCTACACCGTCCAGTACGGCGCCCATCCCCTCGTCCTCAACCCGGCCCTCGAAGGCACTTCATCCATGGCGTGAGTTCGTGACCGCCCACCGCAGCGTGATCGGCCCACCGACCGGCGCGCGCGACCGCCCACACCAGCGCGGTCACCAGTGTCACGGCGGCGAGGCGCATCAGAAATTCGAGCCCCTGAGGCGTGCGCCAGGGGGCGTCCGGCCTCACTTGAGCGCGGTCAGCAGATCGTTGAGGTTCTGCGTCTCCATGGTGGGATCGGGGTTGGCGTCCCGAATCGCAGTCAATACGGCGTCGATCCGCCCGTCGATGGCGGTCCAGGTGGGTCCATCCATCGCCTCGAGCCTGGGTTGGCCCTCGTCCCAGGCAGTTTCGAGGCTCTTGGCACCTGCCGTCGCCCCTGCCTGGTCACCGGCCTGAACCTTGGTCAGCATCGCCTGGGTGATGGCGCGGAAGTTCGCGACGTCCGCCGCCGGGAAGTGCGCCGATACCTGCCCGGCAGCGATGGGGGCCACGACGGCAGGGCCGGATTCGGACTCAGCCGACGCTGAGGCGTGCGGCTGCTGGTTGGCATAAGTCAGCAGCGCACCGGCGGCGATGGCGACGGCGCCGAAGTAGGCGAGCATCACCTTTTCCCGACCCGGGTCGGCAGCGCGTGGCGCGTCGGGCTTCTCGATGACGTCGGCGCGGGTGACCGTGAGGTAGATGACGGTGCCCAGGATCGCGGCGAGGAAGATAACGCTCGTGACGGCCACGCCCAGGCCCAAGCCCATTTGGTCCTTGGGGAAGCCGAGCCAGTCGCCGAGGTTCGCGCCGAGCGGACGGGTCAGGATGTAGGCGAGCCAGAACGACAACACCGCGTTGGCGCCGAGCTTCCAGCCGGCCACGATCGCCATGATCAGACCGGCAGGCAGCAGCACCGAGATACCCGGTCCCCAGCCGGTGATCTCAAGGGTCCAGTCACCGACTGCGGTACCCAGCGCGAAGGTGACCAGGATGGCGAGCCAGTAGAACAATTCGCGCGGCAGCGTGACGATGCTGTGGATCGACAGTGTGCGCTCGCGGGCGAACCACACCCCGAACACCACGGCCAGGATCGCGGCGAAGACGGCGCTACTGACGGCAAGCGGAACGCCGAGGTTATCGGTGAGGATGTCGGTATAGAGCGTGCCGGTCACGCTGATCACCACCACGGTGAGCCAGTACACGAAGGGTTTGTAGCGGTCCAGCGTCAGCTGCCAACCGAGGACCGCGACCAGCACGACGGTGAAGATCAACGCGGTCGGCAGCAGCCCGACGCCCAGCGTCATGTTGATCCAGTCGGCGAAGCTCTCGCCCACCGTGGTGCACAGGATCTTGATGACCCAGAACCACACCGTGATCTCTGGCACCTTGCTCAGCATCGTGCGCGGAGACTTCATCGCCGTGGGTTTCGTTATCTCGCTCATGTCGCCGGAACGTATTTGCCGGTCGCTGAAGGCACGCTGAGAACTGCGCCGGTCCTCTGCGCAGGCTGATCACCAGCGTGGCGCGGTCCCAGATCGTCTCAGCGACCCCACAGGTTGGACGGCGAACGATCGCTGACAT
>JAOPWT010000105.1 GCA_025965555.1 Mycobacterium sp. | reverse complement strand
GCCTGCTCTCAGGGAACAACGAGCTCGAGACGTGCTGACATCAGCGAACACCCGGTTTCCGTCCGAAACAAGCGAATGGGCTACGAGTATGAAGCGCGAAACCCCGTTGGCGGTGTTGGTTGTGGTCGGCATCGTCGTGGGCGCGGTAGTGCAGAGCCCTGCACCGGTCGCGCACGCCGTTCCGGCGCCCGAGGTGCGCATCCACAGTTCGAACTCGGGCGGCCCGGTGGTGGCCGCGTTGAGGTCGTCGGTGCTGCGCGTCTCCCAGGGGATCAGCCCGAGTGCGACGTCGTGGTCCGGGCCGGGCACAGCGCCGACCGGCTCGACGGATTGACGACTAGGACCGTCCTCCGAGGCGTGCATGGAGACCGCCGCGACCCAGATCGGTCCCTTCGTCTGCGACGCCGTGATGGACAGGGTGCTGAACGACCGGCCGTCGTGGTGGCGAGTGACGTCGTAGTGCACCGGTTCGTCCGCGCGGCCTTCGCGCGGGAAGAGCGCGTGTAGCGACTTGACGGTCTTGTCCGGGGTCACCAGGCAGGCGGTCGTGACGAACTGGGCCAGCAGTTGCCCACCGAAGATGCGGTGGTATTCGAGGTGATGATTGGGGGCCGAGAACCGCGTCTGCGACCCCACGATGTCGAGCTTCAGGCATTCCAGCAGGTCGGACCAGAGATCGAGCACCGGCCCAGTGTAAGCGAGGTTCTGCTAGCAGGAGAATATAATTCTCGGATTAGTCGACAGCGAATCCATGGGAAACGAAATCCCAGACTTCATCGGCGGAGATCGGCTTCGTGGCGACGTCCTCGGAGCCGCTCGACTGCGCCACGAACATGACGGTCTGCATCGTCATCGCCGCGATCCGCTTGGGATTGACCGTCGGGCGTAGCTTGCCCGCCTGGGCGGCATCCTCCATCAGCTCCGTGAGCAGCACCAAGAGGGGCGCATGCGCCACCTTGACCTCGGAGGGATGCGATACCAGCAGCCGGGGAGCGAAGTCGGTGAACAATGGCCGTCTCGCCGCTGGATCAGGGCGCGAGGACTCGAAGAGCAGCTGGACGGCCACCTTCAGCCGTTCCAAGGGGTCCATCTGGCCCGAGGTCGCAGCGCGGATCTGGTCGGCAGACCGGCTCAACGCATCTTCGAAGAGCGCGAGCAGAAGTTCGTGCTTGCCGTCGAACTGCAGGTAGAAGCTGCGAAGAGACTGACGAGAGCGGTCGACGACCTCTTGCACGGTGAAGTCCGTGCTGCCCTTCTCGATGATGATCGCCTGGGCAGCGTCGAGGAACCGCTGCACCCGCTGTGCGGCACGCAGTTTCGCGGTTTTGATGGAGCGTTCGACCGCGCGCTGCTTCCAGGCCGGTTCTTCGCTAGGACTGATAGTCACCGGTGCCTCTGACGTGGGCCGATCGGGGAGAACATGCATGAACTGTACCGGAGAACGCCTCTGCATTGTGCCCTCGACCCCCTCGGATGCACCGTGTCTGAGATTGTAACTTTCTCATCGTGAGAATAGTATTCTCACTTGCGCATTAATAGAAGCCCTGTCAGGAAAGGCGCATTCCAGGATTGACGTGCAACTGACGTTCGATGCCGAGGTCGATGACGTCCTCGCCGAGTTCGCGGCCTTCCTCGACCAGAATGCCCCCACCGACGCTCAGGCGCTCGAACGGCCACGGTCGTCGTCACACGTGCCGGACTGGGCCCGGAGGTGGCAGCGGCTGCAGTTCGACAACGGCTGGCTGGTGCCGGGCAACCCGCCGGAGTTCGGCGGCCGGAACGCAACGATCCTGCAGCAGTACGTCCTGCAGGCGGAGTTGGGCCGCCGCAGGATCGTCCCGAGCTTCAACTCGCAAGGCGTCGGGATCATCGCCGCGTCGCTCATCACCTTCGGCACGCCCGAGCAGCAGCAGAAGTGGGCGATACCGATCCTGCGTGCCGAGATCACCGCAGCGTTGGGGATGAGCGAGCCGGGTGCCGGCTCCGATCTGGCCTCGCTTCGGACCCGAGCGGTGCGTGACGGCGACGACTTCGTGGTCAACGGACAGAAGGTGTGGACGTCCGGGGCACACGACGCAGACGTGATACTGGCGTTCGTCCGCACCGACCCCGACGCCCCCAAACATCAGGGCATCAGCGTGCTGCTGATTCCGACGGACTCACCCGGTGTGACGTGCAGGCCGTTCGCCTCGGCGGCCGACGAGGACGATGTGGACTTCAACGAAGTCTTCTTCACCGACGTGCGCGTGCCCACTCAGAACCTGGTCGGGATGCTCAACAATGGTTGGTCAGTAGCCAGCGGTTCGCTCGGACACGAGCGAAACATGCTGTGGCTCAGTTACGCCGACCGCTTGCAGGATCTCATCGCCGACTGGCAGCCATCGACCGAGGTCGAGCGGGACCAGTTCGCCACGCTGGTGATGGACGACTACGCCCTTCGCCTGCTTGGCTCGACCGCGCTGGCCAGGGCGGCCCGTGGTGATGAGGACGTGCCTGCCCTGTCGGTGTTGAAGCTCCTCGGGGCCGAGACGGTGCAGGCGGCCACCGAGCATGCGCTCGACTCGCGTCGAGCCGAAGGACTGAGTCACCCTGGCATGACCGGGCCGTACGTCTGGTTGAATCTCGATCTCTACGCAGGCAGTTGGGCCGACCGCTACATCCGCTCGTTCGCAGGCACCATCGCAGGCGGCACGTCGGAGATTCAGCGCAACATCATCGCCCAACGCGTG
>JAOPWT010000480.1 GCA_025965555.1 Mycobacterium sp. | reverse complement strand
GCAGTCAAGTCTTCTCCGATCCGCGACTGAGCTCACAGCGTCCGCGGCACGACGTGGCAGACGAAGAAGACGTCGATCCCAACGCCAACGATTCCGCCGAGGCGCTGCCCCCGACCTTCAACTCGATGGATGCACCCGACCACGGCGCCTACCGTCGACTCTTGTCGGGCAAGTTCACGCCCAAGTCCGTGCAGGCCAACCTTGCGCCCTACATCGACACCATCGTCACCGAACATCTGGATGCCATCGAGGCGATGGGATCCACAGGCGAACCCGTGGACCTGATAGCTCAACTGGCCCTTCCCATTCCGTGCCTGGTGATCTGTGAGCTGCTCGGCGTGCCCTACGTCGATCGGGACAAGTTCCACCACGCCACCGAGGTGATGATGGACACCAGCAAGCGCCGGGCCGAGCGCGACAGCGGTGCGCACTGGCTGGTGGAGTACATCACCAAGCTGGTCGCCGAGAAGCGCGCCGATCCGGCATCGGAGGGCCTCCTGGCCGAACTGATCCGCAAGAGCGAAGAGGACGGGTCGGTCCTGTCCGACGACGACCTCATCGGCATCGGCGTGCTCCTGCTGTTCGCCGGACACGACACCACCATGGCGATGATCGGTCTTTCCGCGCTGACCCTGCTCACCCATCCAAGGCAACGACGTGATCTCGAGGAGCACCCCGAGAAGATCGGCGCGGCGGTCGAGGAACTCCTGCGGTACCTGACGATTGTGCAGTTCGGCCTCGGTCGCACCGCCAAGGAGGGTCTGGAGATCGCAGGCCAGGCGATTGCCAAGGGCGACCTGGTGGTGGTGGCGATGCCCGCGGCCAACCGCGACCCCCGCGCGTTCGACAACCCGGACGAGCCGGACTTCGATCGAAAGATGACCCGCCACTTGGCCTTCGGCTACGGCGTACATCAGTGCCTCGGCCAGAACATCGCCAGAGCCGAGCTGAAGACGATTCTCCCGCAACTCCTCGAGCGCTTCCCCGGCCTCAAGTTGGCCACCCCGCTCGACGAGGTGGAGATGGACACCTACGGGACCAACTACGGCGTGAAGAAGATGCTCGTCACCTGGTGAAGAAAGCCATGGCCGTTCGGCCCGCCCACCCTAAGGTGGTGGGCGTGGCCGAACGCGCAGGGGAACAAGCGCCCAGGCGCCGGAGCCGCCGCGGTCAGGGCGACCAACTGCGCGCCGAGGTGCTGGCCGCAGTGAACCGGCTGCTCGACGACTGGGGCAGCGACGAGAAGCTGACGATGCGCGCGGTGGCCCAAGAAGTGGGCGTCACGCCGGGCAGCATCTACCTGCACTTCGCCGACAAGACCGAGCTGGTGTGGGCGGCGCTGGCCGACAAGTACCGGCAGCTGGCCGACCAGATGCGGGACGCGGACACCGCTGCCGCGGGGGGACCCCGCGATCGGTTGCGGGCCCAGGTACACGCTTATTGCCGTTTCGCCATGGACAACCCCGGCCACTATCGGCTCATGTACGAAGTTCGCCAGCCGGCCGTCGAACGGGAGCGGATGGGGCTGCATCCGGCGCGCCAGGTGTCGGCCAGGTTGCGCCGGGCACTGGCCAACTGCGCCGACGCCGGTCACCCGTTGTCGCTGCCGCTCTATCAAGCCACGCACACCCTGTGGACGGGATTGCACGGCCTCGTCTCCATCCAGCACAGCCTGGCCATCGAGGGCTCCCCCGACCAACTCGACGCCATGGCCGACGGCCTCGTCGACGTCGTGGTCAGCGCCGAGCAGCGCAGCGGCCCGGCCCAACCACCGGAGACCGAGGTCGACCGCTACATCGCCGCGACGGTCATCGAGATGGGCGAAGAACCGTAACCCCTGCGCCTACGGCAGCCTGCCCTCCACGAACACGCTGTCGGGTACCGCCTCGTCCAGATCGGACTGAAGGGGACGGTTGTTGCTCGCCAACAGGTCTTCGGCGCTCACGGCTGTGACGTCCCAGTGGTGGGCTGCCAACCAGTCGGTGACCTCGGTCCGTTCCTCCTCGTAGAGCAGATTGCCGGACTCGGTGACGTCCTTGCCGCCCAGCTTGGTGGCGACTTCTCGGTACTGCTCCATCTGGTCTTGACGGCGGGCGAAGCTCTCGGCACTGAAGAAGTCGTTGGTGAAGGCCTCGACGGCGACCCTACTGCCTCGCGCACTCAGCGACTGGATGCGGTCGAACAGCAGGTCCTGAGCCTCGGCAGTCAGATACGGCAGCAGTCCTTCCGCCGACCACGCGGTGGGCACACTGGGATCGAAACCCGCATCGACCAAGGCCTTCGGCCAATCCTGGCGTAGATCGATGCCCACGCTCACGTGGGCGGCGATGGGCGAGACGTCATGCGATTCCAGCGTCTCGATCTTGAACTCCAGCACCTTCGGTTGATCGATCTCGTAGACCACGCTGCCCTCGGGCCATGCCAGTCGCCACGCGCGGGCATCCAGTCCAGCCGCCAATATCACTGCCTGGCGCACACCGTCGGCCGCGGCGTCGAGGAAGAACTCGTCGAAGAACTTGGTCCGTGAACCCATGTAGCTCTTCATGGCCTCCATCCGCTCCTTGAAGCGCGGATCGATGTCGACCAGTTCCGCGGGAAGCTCGTCGTCGAGGTAGATCTTCCAAATCCCGTCGCCAGCGGCCTCCAGGAACAGCCGTGCGTAGGGATCGTTGATGAGTGGGTTCTCGCTGTCGGTCTCTGCCGCGCGACCTCCGGCAACGCCGAGCGCGGTGGCGCCGACGCTTTCGTTGATGTCCCACGTGTCGTCGTCGGTCCTGGCCATTCGAGTTCCCTTCGTGCCGGGTGAAAGACGTTCCGCCGGGCGGTCTACGTCGGCCACGGAACGGCGGCGGACCGCTCGTCGACGACGCTATGCAATACCTAACCGGCCGTCAAGTAAGGTGACGTGACGGGAGGTGATGGGACGTGGATCAGCGGCGAACCGACACGCGCACGCGATTGCAATCAATTGCCTTGGAGCTCTTCGCCGAACGGGGTTACGACGGCACCTCGCTGCGGGAGATCGCCGAACGCTTGAGCATCACCAAGGCCGCGGTGTACTACCACTTCCGGTCCAAGGACGAGATCCTCACCAGCTTGATCGACGACTTCCTGGCCCAGCTCGACGAGTTGGTCCGTTGGGGGCGAACCCAACCCGAGGACTCCGCCATGCGCGCCGAGGTGCTGCGCCGCTACGCCGGGCTGCTCTCCGGGCGGACCGCCGAGCTCGCGCGGTTCGTACGGGAGGGCCGCTCACCGATTCACGAGCTGGACCTCGGGATCAGGATTGCGCACCGCTATCGCGAGCTCTGCGATCTCCTCAGTCCCTCCGCCGAGCCCATCGAGGGCCAGATGCGAGCCAGGATCGCGCTCTCGAGCCTGCACATCGCAACGACCTCGGACCCACAGCACACCGGGACCGAGGCCCAGCGGCGCGCCGTTGCGTTGGCCATCGCGACGCAGATTCTGCTCGAGCCGCACGCGGCGCCGAGCGACGACGGTCCTCGCGTCGATGCCGGTTCGAAACGCTCCAAGGTCACACGACCCAGGAATGTCATCGAGTGAAGCCCCGATCACCGCATCACGTGGTGATCGCGTCTCCTGCCACCATCGGTTTACTTGACGTTGGTCACCAGGTCCGAGGACATCGCGGCCAATTCGGGGCCCCAGGAGGACCAGCCGTGATCACCTGAGGCCGGGAAGTCGAAGTGGCCGTTGTACCCGCCCACGTCGCGGTAATGGTTGTAGAAGGTGCGATTGGTGCCCTGGGCGATGTCTGGTAGCCGATCAACGCTGCCGGATCAGATGCCGTCAGCGTCGCCGGGCTGAACACCCACAGTCGAGTGTTGTTGGCACCAATTTCATCTCTCACCTCGATTGGCGTTGGCGGCCACGCCGATCGACTTGAAGTCGATGAGCCGGCTCATCGGCTGTGCTGCCGCTCGGTATGGGACGCACGAAGCGTGGCGCGCACGACTTTGCCGGCGCTGTTGTTGGGGAGTTCGCCTACGACGTACCAGAACTGCGGAACCTTGAACCCTGCGAGCGCATCGCGGGAGAACGTTCGGAGTTCCTCCGCAGACGGAGGGCGAGCGGCGTCGGTGGGCACGATGAAGGCGGCGAGTGTCTCTCCGAGGCGCTCGTCGGGCACACCAACGACACCGACGGCGGCGACGGCGGGATGAACCGCAAGCGCGTTCTCGACTTCCACCGGGTAGACGTTCTCCCCGCCCCGGATCACCATGTCGTGCTTGCGGCCGCACAGGCGCAGATAGCCGTCGTCGTCGACCACTCCGAGATCGCCGGTGTGCAGCCAGCCGTCGGTGGCCGGACTGCAGAGGTGATCGGCGGCGGCGAGGACTTCGCCCACCCCCGTGTCGTCGGGTTGGTCGATCCTCAGACGAAGACCATCGACCGGCCGCCCGACTGAGCCGAGGAGGTCGGGACGCGCGACTGCGCGCCGATGGTCTTCTGGCCCCAGGCTGGTGATCGGGCTGCCCTCGGTCTGCCCGTAGAGGTTGACCATCGCGACGTCGGGCAGCGCGTGGAGAACTCGTCGCAGCGTGGCGATAGTGATCGGCGAAGCGCCATAGATGAGCGTCTTCAAGCCAACCGCGTTGAGAAGTCCTTGGGCCAGCAGCATTTCGATCATCGTCGGAACGAGCAGACAATGGGTCGCGCGCTGCCCCTTCAACCCGCGCCACCAGTCGAAGGAGAATCTGGTGGTGCAGATGACGGCCGCGCCGGTGGTCAACGCCATCAAGACGTTGCCGAGCCCGCCGATGTGGTGCAGCGGCGAGCCCGTGGCGTATCGATCGTCGGGACCCAACCCGATGACAGTCCGCAGCAAGTCGGCGCGGTT
>JAOPWT010000450.1 GCA_025965555.1 Mycobacterium sp. | reverse complement strand
GTACGGACCAGGCACCCAGGGGCAAGGCGACCAGTGCGCGCCGTCGCGGCAGTTCAATCAGGGCATCCACTTCTCGCCGTACCTCGACATCGCGTTCAACTACGAGGAGTTGTTCGTCGCGACGATGGTCGCGCGCGGATTCGCGATCGTCATGACCGACTACCAGGGCCTTGGCACGCCAGGTGTACACACCTACGTGAACCGGGTCGCCGAGGGCGACGCGATGCTCGACGCGGCGCGTGCCGCGATGCGACTCCCCGGTACTTCGCTGGATCCAGATGGGCCCCTTGCCTTTTGGGGATACTCCCAAGGCGGGGGAGCCGCAGCGTCCGCCGCCGAGCTGGCGCCGTCGTATGCGCCCGAGCTGCACGTGGTGGGCTCGTATGCGGGCGCACCGCCTGCCGATCTCAAGGAGCTCTTCCCCTATGCCGACGGCAGCGCGCTGGTCGGGGTGGTCGGGTACGCGCTGAACTCGGTGATCGCGAGCTACCCGGAGTTCGAGGCGGCGATCCGGGCGACACTCACCCCGCGCGGTGAGGACCTGCTCTCCAAGGTCGCCGATCAGTGCATTGCGGAGACGGTGGCCAAGTTCATGTTCCGGCACCTGCAGCCCTACTTCAACGAGGACATCGATCAGCTCGTCGACACCGAGCCGTTCCGCACGCTGTTCGACATGCAGCGCATCGGCCGCCTCAGGCCCAACGCGCCGGTGTTGATCAACAGCAATCGCTTCGATCCGTTGGTGCCGTGGACCGGCGCCAACCAGTTGGGCCGGGACTGGTGCGCCCACGGCGCCGACGTCGAGTTCCGCACCAACGAGGAACCCCCCTTCCTAAACAAGCTGGTGATCAATCATGCGTTGCCGATGCTCGTCGACGGGGAGGCGGCGATGCAGTGGATCGCCGATCGGTTCAACGGCGTGCCGACCACGCCGAATTGCGGGCAGTTCTAGGGCGCTACCCTCGCTCGCAGGGGCAGGAGCGAAGCGACCCGGGAGAAGTCACAGAGTGCTCATCGCGATCGAGGGCGTCGACGGCGCAGGCAAGCGCACGCTGACCGACGGGCTGCGGGCGTCGTTCGAGGCGGCCGGCAAGACGGTCGCTCACCTCGCCTTCCCGCGCTACCACCGGTCGGTGCCCGCGGACCTCGCCGCCGAGGCGCTCCATGGCCAGCACGGCGACCTGTCGTCGTCGGTGTACGCGATGGCGACGCTGTTCGCGTTGGACCGCTCCGATGCCAAGGCTGAGATCGGCCGCCTGCGGACGGCGCACGACGTCGTCATCCTGGACCGCTACGTCGCGTCCAACGCCGCCTACAGCGCGGCGCGACTGCACCAGGAAGTCGACGGCGAGGTGATCGCGTGGGTACGGGAGTTGGAGTTCGGCCGGTTCGCGATGCCCACCCCCGACTGGCAGGTGCTGCTCGCCGTGCCGACGGAGTTGGCGGCCGAGCGGGCCCGGCGACGGGAGGAAGCCGACGCTGACCGCGCCCGCGACGCGTATGAACGCGATGACGGTCTACAGCGCCGCACGGGTGCGGCCTACGCCGCGCTGGCCGCCGCGAATTGGTGCGGGCGGTGGGTGGTCGCCGGGCCCGACGTGGTCCCGCACGACCTCGCGCAGGCTCTGACGGGCTGATCTGCAGGCAAAACGCCCGGTGTGGTAACCCGGGTTTATCGCGATCGGGTGACACGATGGACACCATGAGGCAAAGGATTCTGGTCGTCGATGACGATCCGTCGCTCGCCGAGATGCTCACGATCGTCCTGAGGGGCGAGGGCTTCGACACCGCGGTCATCGGTGACGGCAGCCAGGCGCTGACGGCGGTCCGCGAACTGCGGCCCGACTTGGTGCTGCTCGACCTCATGCTGCCAGGGATGAACGGCATCGACGTGTGCCGCGTGCTGCGCGCCGACTCGGGTGTGCCGATCGTCATGCTGACGGCCAAGACCGACACCGTCGACGTGGTGCTCGGGCTGGAATCCGGCGCCGACGACTACGTGATGAAGCCCTTCAAGCAGAAGGAACTGGTCGCGCGCGTGCGGGCGCGGCTGCGGCGCAACGACGACGGTCCCGCCGAGATGTTGTCGATCGCCGACGTCGAGATCGACGTGCCCGCCCACAAGGTCACCCGGCAGGGTGCGCAAATTTCGCTGACGCCGCTGGAGTTCGACCTGTTGGTGGCGCTGGCACGGAAACCGCGGCAGGTGTTTACTCGGGATGTGCTGCTCGAACAGGTGTGGGGTTACCGACATCCCGCGGATACCCGTTTGGTGAACGTGCACGTCCAGCGGTTGCGTGCCAAGGTCGAGACTGATCCGGAGAACCCGCAGGTGGTGCTCACCGTTCGAGGAGTGGGGTACAAGGCCGGACCTCCGTGATCTGGGGTTCACGTCGACGCATTCGGAGCCGTTCGGCCCCGATGCTGCGGGGCCTCGGCACGCTCAGTCGAGCGCTGAGCTTCGCGTGGCGTCGCTCACTTCAGTTGCGCGTCGTCACGCTGACCATCGGTCTGTCGCTCGCCGTCATCCTCGTGCTCGGCTTCGTGCTGACGAGTCAGATCACCGACCGCATCCTCGAGATCAAGGTGCGTGCGGCGACCGAGGAGGTCGAGCGGGCCCGCACCACCGTCAGCGGGATCGTGGGAGGCGAGGAGACGCGCTCCCTGGACAGCAGCCTTCAACTGGCGCGCAACACGCTCGTCGACCGCAAGGTGGACACGGGCGCGGGGCTCGCGGGTGCCTTCGACGCGGTTCTCGTGGTCCCCGGTGACGGGCCGCGCGCCGCCACCGCCGCCGGTCCGGTGCAACAGGTCCCCACCGCACTGCGGGACTTCGTCAAGGCTGGGCAGGTCAGCTATCAGTACGCGACCGTCAACACCGACGGCTTCTCTGGGCCTGCGCTGATCGTCGGCAGCCCCACGTCGTCGCCGGTCACCAATCTCGAGCTGTACCTGATCTTTCCGTTGAACAACGAGGAGAGCACCATCGCGCTGGTGCGCGGGACGATGGCCACCGGCGGCATCGTGCTGCTCGGCCTGCTGGCGGCCATCGCGCTACTGGTGGCCCGTCAGATCGTGCTGCCGGTGCGCTCGGCATCGCGCATCGCCGAGCGGTTCGCCGAGGGGCATCTGACCGAGCGGATGCCGGTGCGGGGCGAGGACGACATGGCACGCCTCGCGGTGTCGTTCAACGACATGGCCGAGAGTCTGTCGCGGCAGATCACCCAGCTCGAGGAGTTCGGAAACCTGCAGCGCCGCTTCACTTCTGACGTCAGCCACGAGCTACGTACGCCGCTGACCACCGTGCGCATGGCCGCCGATCTGATCTACGACCACAGCGAGGACCTCGAGCCCGCCCTACGGCGTTCGACGGAGTTGATGGTCAACGAACTGGACCGGTTCGAGGCACTGCTCAACGATCTGCTCGAGATCTCCCGCCACGATGCCGGCGTCGCGGAACTCTCGGTGGAGTCAGAAGACCTGAGGCTCACGGTGGAGAGCGCGCTCGAGAACGTCGGGCACCTGGCCAAGGACGCCTCCGTCGACCTGGTCGTCGACATGCCCGCGGAGGCGGTCATCGCCGAGGTCGACGCCCGGCGGGTGGAACGCATCCTTCGCAACCTCATCGCCAACGCCATCGACCATGCCGAGCGCAAGCCGGTGCGGATCCGGATGGCCGCCGACGACGACACCGTCGCGGTCACGGTGCGCGACTACGGCGTCGGGCTGCGGCCAGGGGAGGAGAAGCTGGTGTTCAGCCGGTTCTGGCGCTCCGACCCGTCGCGCGTGCGCCGGTCCGGAGGTACCGGGTTGGGGCTGGCCATCTCCATCGAGGACGCCCGGCTGCACCAGGGCAGGCTCGAGGCGTGGGGAGAGCCGGGCAAGGGTGCGTGCTTCCGGCTGACGTTGCCGTTGGTCCGCGGACACAAGGTGACGGCGAGTCCGTTGCCGCTCAAGCCCATTGGTCCCGACAAGCCGCCAAGCCGTCCGGCTCGCGAGCGTGAACCCGCGGGGGACCGCACGTGAGACGCGCGCTGGCGGTGGCTTCGCTGCTGCTGGTCGTGGTGTTGACCCTTGCCGGGTGTGCCGGCGTGCCGAGTTCATCGGCGCCACAGGCCCTCGGCACCATGGACCGCCCCGCCCCGCCGAGCCTGCCGACTCCGACGCCCGGCATGGATCCCGACGTCCTGTTGCGCGAATTCCTCAAGGCCACGGCGGATCCGGCGAACCGTCACCTCGCGGCCAGGCAGTTCCTCACCGAATCTGCGTCGAGCGCATGGGACGACGCCGGTAGCGCACTGCTGATCGACCGGGTCGTGTTCGTGGAAACTCGCGGCCCCGAACGAGTTTCGGTGACCATGAAGGCCGACATCCTCGGGTCGCTTTCGGACATGGGAGTGTTCGAGACCGGAGAGGGCGCGTTGCCCGACCCCGGGCCGATCGAACTGGTGAAGACGCCGGGTGGCTGGCGCATCGACAAGCTGCCCAACGGCGTCTTCCTCGACTGGCAGCAGTTCCAGTCCACCTACAAGCGCAACACGCTGTACTTCGTCGACCCGACCGGCAAGACCGTCGTCCCCGACCCGCGCTACGTGGCGGTGTCGGATCCGGACCAGCTGGCCACCGAGTTGGTGACCAAGCTCGTCTCGGGACCCCGGCCGGAGATGGCGAACACCGTGCGCAACCTGCTGGGCCAGCCTCTGCGGCTGCGTGGTCCGGTGACCAGGGCCGACGGCGGGAAGACGGGTGTCGGCCGTGGCTATGGCGGCGCCCGCATCGACCTGGAGAACCTGTCCACCACCGATCCGCATTCTCGGCAACTGCTTGCCGCGCAGGTGATCTGGACGCTGAATCGGGCAGGCATCAACGGGCCGTACGTGATCAACGCCGACGGCGCTGCGCTGGACGACCGGTTCGCCGAGGGGTGGAACACCTCCGACGTCGCCGCCACCGACCCTGGTGCCGACCCTGGTGCGGCCGCGGGTCTGCACGCACTGGTCAACGGGTCGTTGGTCTCGATGGACGGGCAGCGGGCGCCTCGGGTGCCTGGTTCGTTCGGCGACCTGCCGGGTCAGACGGCGGCGACGTTGTCGCGCAGCGGGCAGGAGGCGGCCTCGGTCGTGACGCTGCGGCCGGGTGCACCTGACATGGCGTCGTCACTGTGGATCGGCCAGGTCGGCGGGGATGCCTCTCAAGCCATCGACGGCCGCACGCTGTCGCGGCCCAGTTGGTCGCTCGACGATGCGATCTGGGTGGTCGTGGACGGCAACAACGTCGTGCGCGTGATCCAGGAGGCGGCCTCGGGGCAGCCCGCGCGCATCCCCGTCGACGCCACCGCGGTGTTCACCAAGTACCCCGGCCCGGTGTCCGAACTGCAACTCTCGCGCGACGGCACGCGCGCCGCGATGGTCATCGACGGTCAGGTCATCCTGGCCGGAGTCGAGCAGACGCAGGGCGGGCTCTACGCACTGACCTATCCGCGACGGCTGGGTTTCGGCCTCGGGGACACCGCGGTGTCACTGTCGTGGCGCACCGGTGACGACATCGTCGTCAGTCGCACCGACCCGCAGCATCCGGTGTCCTACGTCAACCTCGACGGCGTGAACTCCGACGGTCCGAGCCAGAATCTGCTCGCCCCGGTGTCGACGGTCGCAGCGAATCCGTCGACGGTGTACGTCGCGGATCAGCGTGGAGTGCTGCAGCTTTCGGGATCGGCCGCCGAGAACGATCTGATGTGGACCGAGGTGCGGCCACTCATGGTGGCGGGCGCGCTGCCGGTGCTGCCCGGCTGAACGCCGCCCGCGTTCACTTGATCGCCGAGTGTGGAGTTTTGTCACGCGAGAGCGCCCGGATGCGTGGGGGTAACCCACGTTCGGCGCGGGGTGGGGTCGCTTGTCGTACCGCGCCGCGACACTGAACGGGTGCTGCTCGACCTCGTCCTCCCGCTGGAGTGCGGCGGCTGCGGGGCGCCCGGAACGCGGTGGTGCCCGACGTGCTCGCGTGCGCTGGCGGTGCTGACTGACGAGCCCATGGTGATCACGCCACGCCTCGACCCCGGCGTGCCCGTCTTCTCGCTGGGCCGCTACGCCGGGCCGCGGCGCGCCGCGATCATCGCGATGAAGGAGCACGGCCGCACCGATCTGATCCGACCGCTGGCGGCCGCCGTCAACGCCGGGGTGTCCCACTTGGTGAGGTGGGGCATCGTCGAAGCCCCGCTGACGCTGGTGCCCGCGCCCACCAGAAGGGCGGCGGCGCGCAAGCGTGGCGGCGATCCCGTCACCGCCATCGCGAGGACGGCGGCGGTCCCCGGCGCCGCCGTCGTCACCCCGCTGCGGTTGCGGCCCTTCACGCGCGACTCGGTGGGCTTGTCGCCGGGTCAGCGCGAGCGCAACATCGCCGGCCGGGTGAGGTTCCGCGGCAGGGTGCCCGGCGAGGTGCTGCTCCTCGACGACGTGGTGACGACCGGGGCCACCGGCAGTGAATCGGTCCGGGTCCTGCAAACTGCCGGCGTCCGAGTCGTCGCGATCCTCGCCGTGGCCCACGCATGAGCACATGCTCTACGCGGGTGCCGATTACCTCGAGATCAAACCGAAATGAAGAACAAAAAAATGGTGGGCCGAATATGTGGCACAGGCGGGTGAACACGGACTACCGTCGGGGCCAACCACCCGTGAACGACTCACGGCAGCGTCGAGAAATACCGGCGCCACATCGCCTGAGAAGCGGTAGGAGGTGAGCGCGCGACACCTTGCGCCGCGGGCCGACGACATTCGAGCCCCTTCGGCGCGTTTCTGTTACCAGCCGGGCACGCTTCGTGCGTGCGACGCCGAAGAGGAAACGAGTTGCCAAGTATGTCAATACAATCCATGGACACCAACCGCCCGACGATGGTGGGCGAAGAGGACGTGCCGCACGACGCCCCCCGCGCCGAGGTCGTCGTCAAGGGCCGCAACGTCGAAATCCCCGACCACTTCCGCACGTACGTTTCAGAAAAGCTGTCGCGCCTCGAGCGCTTCGACCGCACCATCTACCTCTTCGACGTCGAACTCGACCACGAACGCAATCGTCGCCAACGCAAGAACTGTCAGCACGTGGAGATCACCGCCAGGGGTCGCGGACCCGTCGCGCGCGGCGAGGCCTGCGCCGACAGCTTCTACGCCGCGCTCGAATCGGCCGTCTGCAAACTCGAGAACCGGCTGCGTCGCAGCAAGGACCGCCGCAAGATCCACTACGGCGACAAGACTCCCGTTTCGTTGGCCGAGGCCACCGCGGTCACCCAGCTGCTCGAACCCGCGCCCGCCCCCGTCGAGGAGGAGAACCCGGCCCCAGACGACCACGAACCGGGTCGGATCGTCCGCACCAAGGAACACACGGCCACACCGATGACCGTCGACGACGCGCTCTACGCGATGGAGCTCGTCGGACACGACTTCTTCCTGTTCCACGACAAGGAGAGCGACAAGCCGACGGTCGTCTACCGGCGCCACGCGTATGACTACGGCCTGATCCGGCTCGCCTGAGCCGCCGCTGGCCCTGGCCGCTGATTGACCTGCGCGGCGCATTCGACTGGCCAGCTCGGCCAGTCACCTACGATGGACCTCGTTTGAAGTATTACGAGTTCCATCGAGCCCACAGGGGAAAATAGCGTGCTGTCGAAGTTGCTCCGTCTCGGTGAAGGCCGCATGGTCAAGCGCCTCAAGAGGGTCGCTGACTATGTCAACTCCCTGTCCGACGACGTGGCGAAGCTGTCCGACGAGGAACTGCGCGCCAAGACCGACGAGTTCAAGAAGCGCGTCGCCGGCGGTGAGACGCTCGACGAGATCATGCCGGAGGCCTTTGCGGTCGCCCGCGAGGCCGCGTGGCGGGTGCTGAATCAGCGGCCCTTCGACGTCCAGGTGATGGGTGGCGCCGCGCTGCACTTCGGCAACGTCGCCGAGATGAAGACCGGTGAGGGCAAGACGCTGACGTGCGTCCTGCCCGCCTACTTGAATGCGCTCTCCGGTAACGGCGTGCACGTCGTGACGGTGAACGACTACCTGGCCAAGCGTGACAGCGAGTGGATGGGCCGCGTCCACCGCTTCCTCGGTCTCGACGTCGGCGTGATCCTCGGGCAGATGACGCCCGACGAACGCCGAGTGGCATACGCCGCCGACATCACCTACGGCACCAACAACGAGTTCGGCTTCGACTACCTCCGCGACAACATGGCGCACACGGTCGAGGACATGGTGCAGCGCGGCCACAACTACGGTGTCGTCGACGAGGTCGACTCGATCCTCATCGACGAGGCCCGCACCCCGCTGATCATCTCCGGACCCGCCGACGGCGCGTCCAACTGGTACGTCGAGTTCGCGCGCCTGGCGCCGTTGATGGAGAAGGACGTCCACTACGAAGTCGACATCCGCAAGCGCACCGTCGGCGTGCACGAGATCGGCGTCGAGTTCGTCGAGGACCAACTCGGCATCGACAACCTCTACGAGGCCGCCAACTCGCCGTTGGTCAGCTACCTGAACAACTCGCTCAAGGCCAAGGAGCTGTTCTCCCGCGACAAGGACTACATCGTCCGGGACGGCGAGGTCGTCATCGTCGACGAGTTCACCGGCCGCGTGCTCGTCGGCCGTCGCTACAACGAGGGCATGCACCAGGCGATCGAGGCCAAGGAGCACGTCGAGATCAAGGCCGAGAACCAGACGCTGGCCACCATCACGCTGCAGAACTACTTCCGCCTGTACGACAAGCTCGCAGGCATGACCGGTACCGCGCAGACCGAGGCGGCCGAGCTGCACGAGATCTACGGCCTCGGCGTGGTGTCGATCCCGACCAACCGGGAGATGATCCGCACCGATCAGTCCGACCTCATCTACAAGACCGAAGAGGCCAAGTACATCGCCGTCGTCGACGACGTCGTCGAGCGCTACGAGAAGGGCCAACCGGTCCTGATCGGCACCACCAGCGTCGAGCGCTCCGAGTACCTGTCGAAGCAGTTCACCTAGCGCCGCATTCCGCACAACGTGTGGAACGCGAAATACCACGAGCAAGAGGCGAACATCCTCGCCGAGGCG
>JAOPWT010000433.1 GCA_025965555.1 Mycobacterium sp. | reverse complement strand
GCACTCCCTGGTGCCTCTTGATCTGTCAGGCCAAATCAGCGTCGCGGGATTGCGCCTGTGGGTCCGGTTCGGTGTCACCCACGACAGGGCAAAGTTGAGCAGTGGCCTGCTGGGCCGTTCTGGATCTTTGGAGCGGAGGTACCGAATGACCCATCCATCGGGTATTCCGGTTTTCGAACGTTTCTTCCGTTCGGTCGCAAGCATCAAGATCGACAAGAACGACGTCGGTCGCTTCCGCGAGTTCGTCGATGAGCAGATCGATGACATTGCCATCGCGGGGCGCAACTCGGCCAAGTGGAACGGGCGTGACGTGATTGCCGCGCAGGACCTCCCGATCACCAAGGGCGTCCAGGAGCGAATGCGCGAATTCGACAAGCTGGAGGAGGCCGACGAGATCCGCGAGCTGCTCCGCCAGGTGGTGCGACAACCACCCGGAGACATTGCGTTCGCCGACGATACCGAGCAGTTGCTGCCAGAGTTGTTCGGCGGGTTGAGTGTCGCGCTGGCCCGTACGCTTCGCGTGGTGGACCCGACGGTGTCCAATCCGTCATCCGAGCTTTGGGATCGGGTGTTCACGCTATTTCGACTGGTGTTCTGAAATCCGTCGTCTCCTCACCTCTTCTGACTGACCCAGGCGAGCGAAATCGCGGGGCTGAAATCGTCTCGACAGTGCGAGGCGGTCGGCCGCACGGTTGAGGCATTCTTTGGCGACAACTGTTGATGAGCCTAGAGGGGATATGAAATGACTTCGTCACTGCAACGTTCCACCGGCCAGGCGGAGAGATGGCGCCCGTTGCGCGATTTCGAGAATCTCTACACCGAGATGGATCGGCTTGCGCAGTCGGTTCTGGGCAGACTGACGGCCGAGGGTGCCTGGTCGCCCGCGGCCGATATCGTCGAAACCGATAGCGCCTACATCATCGAGATCGAGCTGCCCGGCGTGCGGCGTGAAGACGTCGATGTCACGCTGAACGGTAACGAATTGCTGGTGACCGGCGAGGTGAAGGAGCGCAAGCGTGAGGGCTTGTTCCGTCGCCGGACACGAAGGGTCGGTGAGTTCGAGTTTCGCGTCACGTTGCCGGGCTACCTGCGGGAGAGCGACATCGAGGCGTCTCTGGCGTATGGAGTGCTGAGAGTTTATGTGCCGAAAGTAGAAAGCACCAAGTCAAGCAAGATCACCGTGAGTGAGTCGGGCGACGACTCAGCCTCAACCTAGACCCCTGTTGCATCGGGCTGCTCGCGCAGGAAGTCTCGACCGAGGTGTTTTCCCACCACGCCTGGTACTGACACCTCCTATTTCCATTGTGGTGCTGCCAGGACCAATCGGAGCCGGGATTTTCGGCTGACTGGGCGCACGCATCAATCGCCATGGATTGCCAGACTCTTTGTGTGGGAGCGATTTACGACGCGGCGCCGCGGCAAGCGGTGGTCGACGCTTCCGTCAGAAAACGTCCGAAAATCTAGGAGTAGTGATGGCTGAGCATCCGACAGTGGTGACCTCGGCGGTTCGGCCCAACGAGCCCGCTCGTCAGGTGATCGCCACTTTCGACAACTACGCCGACGCCGAACGCGCGGTCGACTACCTGTCCGACCATCGATTCGAGGTAGGCCGGGTGGCCATCGTGGGCCGTGATCTGGAGTACGTGGAGCAGGTCGTTGGCCGCCTGAGCTACGGTGGCGCCGCCCTGCGTGGCGCCGGTTCGGGTGCCCTTGTCGGCGCACTGATCGGGTGGATCTTCGGGCTGTTCAATTGGATCCAACCATTGGTCTCCGCGTTGGTGCTGGCCGGCTACGGCCTGGTCTTCGGTGCCATCGTCGGCGCCCTGATCGGCCTCCTGATCCACGCGATGCAGGGCGGTCGACGCGACTTCACCTCCGTCAGCGGACTTCGGCCCAGGTACTACGACGTCCTCGCCGACGTCGAGGTAGCCGACCGTGCGCTGCAAATTCTCACCACCGACGACCGAAGGGAATAGACGATGGCAACAGCGGTAGGCATCGATCTCGGGACGACCAACTCGGTAATCGCCGCCTGGCAGAGCGGCGAACCGGTCGTGATCCCCAACGCCGAAGGGGCACGCACCACACCCTCGGTGGTGGCGTTCACCGAAAACGGCGAGCGCCTGGTCGGGCAGTTGGCCAGACGCCAGTCGATCATGAACCCGAAGGGCACCATCTATTCGGCGAAGCGATTCATCGGCCGCCGCTTCGACGAGATATCAGAGGAGGCCAAGGCGGTCAGCTTCGACGTCGTCGAGGGCGAGGGTGGCTCCGCGCGGTTCGAAGTGCGCGGCAAGAAGTACTCGCCTGAGGAGATCAGCGCGCTGGTGCTGCGCAAACTCGTCGACGACGCAGGCAAGTTCCTCGGTGAGCGGGTCAAGGAAGCGGTGATCACCGTTCCGGCCTATTTCAATGACGCCCAACGCAACGCCACCAAGGATGCCGGCCGGATCGCCGGCCTTGAGGTGCTGCGCATCATCAATGAACCGACGGCCGCGGCGCTGGCTTACGGGCTGGACAAGAAGGGGCACGAGACAGTGCTCGTCTTCGACCTCGGCGGCGGCACGTTCGATGTCAGCTTGCTCGACGTCGGTGACGGGGTGGTCGAGGTCCGCGCCACGGCCGGTGATTCACACCTGGGTGGCGATGACTTCGACCGTCGGCTCGTCGACTACCTCGCCGATGAGTTCCAGCGTGAGAACAACATCGATCTACGGAAGGATCCGCAGGCCCTGCAGCGGCTGTTCGAGGCGGCTGAGAAGGCCAAGGTCGAACTGTCGTCGGTGGCGCAGACCCCGGTCAATCTGCCGTTCATCACCGCCGACGCCAACGGACCGAAGCACTTGACCACCACAATCATGCGATCGAAGTTCGACGACCTCACCGCGGACCTGGTCGAGCGAACGATGGGCCCGGTCAAGCAGGCGATGAGCGACGCCAAGGTGAGCGCCAACGACATCGACGAAGTGATCCTGGTGGGTGGTTCTACGCGGATCCCCGCAGTCCAGGCCTTGGTCCGCCGGCTCACCGGCGGCAAGGACCCCAACATGAGCGTGAACCCCGACGAGGTCGTCGCGCTCGGCGCCGCGATCCAGGCCGGGGTGCTCAAGGGCGAGGTCTCAGATGTCCTGCTGCTCGACGTCACCCCATTGTCGCTGGGCGTGGAGACCGCTGGCGGGCTGATGACCAAGATCATCGAGCGCAACACCACCATCCCGGCACGGCGCAGTGAGGTGTTCACCACCGCTGCCGATAACCAGCCGGCCGTGGATATCGTTGTGCTGCAAGGTGAACGGGAGCTGGCAAGGGACAACCGGGTACTCGGTCGATTCAAGCTGGAGAACATCCGTCCGGCACCAAGGGGTGAACCGCAGATCGAGGTGACCTTCGACATCGATGCCAACGGCATCCTGCACGTCACCGCACGCGACAAGGACACCGGTGCCGAGCAGGGCATCACCATCAGCGAGCAGTCCAACCTCGACAAGAGCGAAGTGGAGGCGATGCTCGCCGAGGCCGAGGCCAACCGTCGCGAGGACGAGCAACTGCGCGCGGCCGTCGAGGCACGCAACGCGCTCGATTCGGCGGCGTACCAGGTGGAGCGCCGGCTTGCCGAGCTGGGCGACTCGGCGGCGCCACACGATCGCGCCCGTGCCGAGATGCTGATCGCCGACGCGCGCCAAGCCGTCAAGGAAGACGCGCCGATGGACCGGGTGCAGTCCCTGACGTCAGAACTGCAGCAAGTGCTTTATGGGCTCCAACCCGCGCCGTCCGGTGGCGGCAACGGGGCACCGACCGGCGACGGACAGGGCTCTCCAGTCGGTGACGACGACGTCGTCGACGCCGAGTTCGACCGAGGATGAGGCACAATGGTCAGTCCCGCAGAGCATTCCAAGACCGAAGAGGACGATGGCCGGGTAGACGACAGTCCGCCGAATACCGCTTCCTCTCAGCCTGATTCGGACAAGGAGCTGGCTAAGCTCGAGGACCGGTGGCGGCGCGCCGTCGCCGATCTGGATAATTTGCGCAAGCGGTCTGCGCGCGAACTGGACCGCGGCCGAGCAACGGAACGATCCAGGGTGGCCGGCGCCTGGTTGCCCATCGTCGACAACCTGGAGCTGGCGATCAGACATGCCGGTGACCAGTCCGACGCGGTCCTCGAGGGTGTGCGGAACGTTCTCGGACAAGCGCTACAGGTTTTCGAGCAGCTCGGCTATCCGCGCGATGCGGAGGCAGGAATCCCGTTCGACCCGGAGCGTCACGAGGTGGTCGGTGTAGTGGACCAACCGGACAGCGCGCCAGGGACGGTTGTCGAAGTGCTGCGACCGGGGTACGGCGAAGGTTCGAGGCAACTGCGGCCGGCGGCCGTGGTGGTCAGCCGACGCGGAGAGTGACGCTCCGTGGCCCGCGACTACTACGAAGTGCTCGGGGTTCCGCGGGATGCGAGCGCCGATCAGATCCAGCAGGCGTTCCGCACACTGGCCCGCAAGTATCACCCCGACGTCAACAAGGATCCATCGGCCGAGGATCGGTTCAAGGAGATCAACGAGGCCTACCATGTGCTGACTGACCCCGACACCCGCAAGCGCTATGACCGATTCGGCGAAGACTACAACAAGGTTCCCGAGGACTGGGAGGAGCAGGTGGGCGCCGGTGCGGGTGGCTTCCGCGGCGGACGGCCCTCCGGTGCTCGGGTCCGCTACGGCCAGGGCTTCGGCGGCGGCGCCAGTGGCATCAACATCGAAGACCTTTTCGGCGACATATTCAGCGGCAGTGGCGGATTCGGGCCGACTCCGGGTGCCGATCAGGAAGCGACGCTGGAGCTGACCGTCGAGGAGGCCTACCGGGGCGGCAAACGGCAGCTCTCGATAGGCGGCCGCGACTACGGAGTGAACATTCCCGCCGGCGTTATCGACGGTCAGCGGATCCGGCTGGCGGGAGAAGGCGGCCGAGGTAGCGGCGATGGACCGGCCGGAGATCTGTACCTGCGGGTGCACATCAAGCCGCATCCCCGGTTCCGGCTCGACGGCCGCGACATCACCGTCGATCTGCCCGTGTCACCATGGGAGGCGGTGCTTGGTACCACAGTCGCCATTCGAACTCCCGGTGGTGAAGCGAAGGTAAAGGTGCCCCAAGGGTCCTCAACCGGCCGTCGGTTGCGGCTGCGCGGCGAAGGCATGCCCAACCCGCGCGGCACCGCAGGCGACCTCTACGCCGAAATCAAAGTCATGGTGCCGCCGAAACCCACTGCGCGGGAACGTGAACTGTTCGAGCAACTGGCGGCGGATTCCACGTTCGACCCTAGGAGTGGGCCATGACCGAAGCACGCTATGTCCTGGCGCGGCGGCCAGGAATGCAGCTGAACGACTTCGCCACACGCTGTGCGTTGCATCCGACCATGGTGCGCCGGCTGGTGGCGCTCGGACTCGTCGCTTGCCGACGGGATGCCCGCGGAGATCTCTGGTTCGAACCGTCTGCGTTGGTGACAGTGGGCCGCATCCAGCGGTTGAGGACCGGTCTTGGACTGAACTACGCGGCGATCGGGCTGGTGCTCGACCTGCTGGACCACATCGAAGAGCTGGAATCCGCTTCTCGCCGAAGGAGGGCATCGCGGTGGACATCAACAAGCTGACGCAGAAGTCACAGGAGGCGCTGGCCGAAGCGCAGAGCATCGCGACCCGGATGGGCCACACCGAGGTCGACGGCGAACACCTGTTGGTGGCGCTGATCGACCAGCCCGAGGGTCTGGTACCGCGGCTGCTCGATCAGACGGGCGCCGACACCGCGGCGCTGCGCGCCGACCTGGAGCGCGAGTTGAACCGTCGTCCGAAGGTCAGCGGCCCCGGCGCCACGCCGGGCCAGGTCTCTGTCACCAGGCGGCTGGCGAACCTGCTGGAGACCGCCGAACGGGAAGCCAAGCGGCTCAAGGACGAATACGTGTCGGTGGAGCACCTTGTCATCGCCCTCGCCGAAGAGGGTTCGGCGACTGCCGCCGGACGGATTCTGGCTTCCCACAACGTGACTCGGGACTCCTTCCTGACTGCGCTGACCAAGATCCGCGGCAACCAGCGGGTCACCTCGGCGACTCCGGAGGGCGCCTACGAGGCGCTGGCGAAGTACGGCCGCGACCTGGTCGCCGAGGGCCGCGCCGGCAAGCTGGATCCGGTGATCGGCCGAGACGCCGAGATCCGCAGGGTGATTCAGATTCTCAGCCGCAAGACGAAGAACAATCCGGTGCTCATCGGCGACCCAGGAGTCGGCAAGACGGCGATAGTGGAGGGCTTGGCCCAGCGGATCGTGCGCGGCGATGTCCCGGAAGGCTTGCGGGACAAGACGATCTTCTCCCTCGACATGGGCTCACTGGTGGCAGGTGCGAAGTATCGGGGTGAGTTCGAGGAACGGCTGCAGGCGGTGCTGTCCGAGGTGAAGGCCGGTGAAGGTCAGATACTGCTGTTCGTCGACGAGTTGCACACCGTGGTCGGCGCTGGGGCGACGGAGGGGTCCCTGGACGCCGGCAACATGCTCAAGCCGATGCTGGCCCGCGGTGAGCTGCACATGATCGGTGCCACCACCCTCGACGAATACCGCAAGCACATTGAAAAAGATGCTGCGTTGGAGCGCCGGTTCCAAACCGTGCTCGTCGACGAACCTGATGTCGAGGACACCATTTCGATCTTGCGCGGCCTGCGCGAACGTCTCGAGGTGTTCCACGGCGTGAGGATCCAGGACGCAGCCCTGGTGGCGGCCGCAACGTTGTCGCATCGCTACATCACCGACCGGTTCCTACCCGATAAGGCGATCGACCTGGTGGACGAAGCGTGTGCGCGGCTACGCACCGAAATCGACTCGATGCCAGCGGAGTTGGATCAGATCACCCGCCGAGTCACCCGGCTCGAGATCGAGGAGGCGGCACTGGCCAAGGAGACCGACGCTGCCAGCATCTCCCGGCTGGAAGAACTTCGCAAGGAGCTGGCCGATCTGCGGGCGGAGAGTGATGCCCGGCACGCGCAATGGGACGCCGAGCGGCAGGCGATCCGACGGGTACAGGAACTGCGCGGCCAACTCGAACAACTTCGGCACGAGGCAGAAGAAGCCGAACGCAACTACGACCTCAACAAGGCGGCCGAGTTGCGCTACGGCCAGCTCACCGAATTGGAACGCAAACTGCAGGCGGCCGAGGAACAGCTGGCGACCAAGAAGGGCGAAAAGCCGCTGCTGCGGGAGGTAGTCACCGAAGACGAGATCGCCGAAATCGTGGCCACGTGGACCGGCATACCGGTCGCGCGGCTGCAGGAGGGCGAACGGGAAAAGCTGCTGCGGCTCGACGAGATACTGCACGAGCGGGTGATCGGCCAGGACGAGGCGGTCCAGCTGGTCGCCGATGCGGTGATTCGGGCCCGCTCCGGAATCCGGGATCCACGCCGCCCGATCGGCTCGTTCATCTTCCTCGGACCCACCGGGGTGGGTAAGACCGAGCTCGCGAAGACGCTGGCCGCAGCGCTGTTCGACAGCGAGGAGAACACGGTCCGGCTTGACATGAGCGAGTACCAGGAGCGGCACACGGTGAGCCGGTTGGTCGGCGCGCCACCGGGATACGTCGGCTACGAGGAGGGTGGCCAGCTCACCGAGGCGGTGCGTCGAAAGCCCTACTCGGTGGTGCTGCTCGACGAGATCGAAAAGGCGCACGCCGACGTGTTCAACACCCTGCTTCAGGTGCTTGACGACGGCAGGCTCACCGATGCCCAGGGTCGGCAGGTCAACTTCCGCAACACGGTGGTCATCATGACATCCAACATCGGATCGCACTACCTGCTTGACGGTGTCACCGCGGACGGCGAGATCAAGCCCGACGCGCGCGACCTGGTGATGGCCGAGCTGCGTGGACACTTCAGGCCGGAGTTCCTCAACCGTGTCGACGACATCGTGTTGTTCACCCCGCTGTCGATGCCCCAGCTCGAACGCATCGTCGAGCTGCAGCTCGGCGAGCTGCGGGATCGGTTGGCGGAACGGCAAATCGAGCTCGACATCACCGCGGAGGCTCGCCGGTTGGTCGCTGAACACGGCTACGATCCGGTGTACGGGGCGCGACCGCTGCGCCGCTACATCGCCCACGAGGTGGAGACCAAGATCGGGCGCGCGTTGCTACGCGGCGACATCGCGGGCGGTGGCAAGATCCGCGTCACCGTCGAGAATGGCGAACTCTCCGTTAACTATTCGGAACCCGCCCTGGCGGCCTGACGGAGGGACGTGCCATGGAAACAGACATCGTGACATGCCCGCACTGCGGAAAACGCAACCGGGTACCCGCGGCGGCGGCGGGAAAGCCCCGGTGCGCCAACTGTCATCAATGGCTGCCATGGATAGCGGCGGCCGGCGACGGAGACTTCGCCGACGTCGCCGAAAAGGCCCCCATCCCAGTACTCGTCGACCTGTGGGCCACCTGGTGTGGACCATGCCGGATGGTGAGTCCGGCACTCGAACAGCTCGCCACCGAACGCGCAGGCCGGCTGAAATTGGTCAAAGTGGATGTGGACAAGGCGCCCACGCTCGCGCAGCGGTTCTCCGTGCAGGCAGTCCCGACACTGCTGCTCCTTGACCACGGGCAAGTACTCAAGCGGCAGTCGGGTGCCGCTCCCGTTGCGGCGCTGCGTAATTGGCTGGACGAGGCGCTTCCGACAAGCAATGCCAAGGAGTCACTGTCATGACGTCCGTGAGTATCGATCCACATGTGGCGGCGATCCGCCAGGTGCGCCCACACAGCGATGGATGTGAGGAATGTCTGCGGCTCGGCACACCGTGGGTGCACCTGCGGCTGTGCCTGACGTGCGGGCATGTCGGTTGTTGCGACTCGTCACCGATGCGGCATGCCCGGGCGCACGCCGGCACCATCGGGCACCCGGTGGTGCAGTCCATGGAGCCCGGCGAGAACTGGCGCTGGTGCTATGTCCACGAGAACTATGTCTGAGGTGACCACCGACCAGCGCGCCCCGACTCCGCTGACGGAAACGCCCAACATAGACGGCGCGTACCCGCGACTGGCCGGCGACCAGATTGCCACCCTCGAGGCAGGCGGTACCCGGCGCGCCGTCGACACGGGTGAAACGCTGGTCCGCGACGGTGAGCGCTCCAACAAATTCTTCGTCATCCTGACCGGCAAGGTCGCCGTCATCACGACCGACGACGCGGGCAATCGGCAGGTAATCCGGGTACACGGCCCAGGGCGGTTCCTCGGAGAGCTGGGCGATCTCGAAGATGAAGCCGCGTTCTACACCGCCGAAGTGGTGGAACCCGGTGAAGTACTCGAGGTGCCAACCCAGCGGGTGCGGGCCCTGGTCGCCCACGATCCGGTGCTCAGTGACGTCATCCTGCGCGCATACCTGTCACGCCGCTCGCTGCTCATCCAGGAAGGAACAGGATTTCGGATCATCGGCTCTTGTTTCGATCCCAATACCGTGCGACTGCGAGAGTTTGCCTCGCGAAATCGGTTACCGCACAGATGGATCGACCTCGAACGTGACAAGTACGCCGAACGGCTGCTGCAACGGTTCGCAGTGTCGCCCCGAGACACTCCGGTGGTGATCTGGGCCGGCGAGGTGCTGCGCAACCCGACCAACACCGAGCTGGCCCGCCGGGTGGGGCTGCCGGTACCCGACACGGTGCCCGACGAGGCCGACGTCGTGGTGGTGGGGGCCGGTCCGGCCGGCCTCGCAGCGGCGGTGTACGGCTCCTCGGACGGCCTGGTCACTGCGAACATGGAGCGGATCGCAACCGGCGGGCAGGCCGGGACGTCGTCGAGAATCGAGAACTACCTCGGATTCCCTGGCGGTATCTCGGGTGCCGACCTGGCGGAGCGGGCCAGTTTGCAGGCCGCGAAGTTTGGCGCGCGGATCATGGTGTCCGCGGACGTCGTCCGGCTGGACTCCGACGGCGGACACCATCTGATCCGACTCGCCGATCAAGCGTCGGTGGTTGCCAGAGCCGTCGTGCTCGCCGTGGGAGCGCGGTATCGCAAGCTCGCCGTCCCGGGAATCGAATCGTTCGAGGGAAACGGCGTGTACTACGCGGCCACCTTCCAAGAAGCGCTGATGTGCGGCACCGGGCCCGTCGTCATCGTCGGGGGTGGTAACTCCGCGGGCCAGGCAGCGGTCTTCCTTGCAGCGCGGGTGTCCCGGGTGTATGTCGTGGTCCGCGGCGACGACCTCAACGTCACCATGTCCCGATATCTGGTCGACCAGATTCAACAGCACCCCCGCGTGACCGTGCAGTCGTCCACTGAGGTCCGGGAAGTGCACGGAAACGGTGGGCTCACGGCGGTGGTGACCGAGGACAAGCGCACGGGCGAGCGTCATTCGATCCAAACCCGCGCCCTGTTCGTTTTCATCGGCGCCGATCCCAACACCTCGTGGCTCGCAGGCGCCATCGAGCTCGACGAGCGCGGCTACGTGCCGACCGGCCCGGCCGCGCTCTACTCGAACCCCGACGCCAATCAGCGGCGAACGCGACGTCACCCGCTGATGCTGGAGACCAGCCGCCCAGGTGTGTTCGCGGCGGGTGACGTGCGTAGCGGCTCGGTCAAGCGGGTGGCATCGGCGGTAGGTGAAGGAGCGATGGCGATCCGCCAAGTCCACGAGTACTTCGGGACGTGACGGACCGCCGTTGGGCGCGAAGCATCTTCGCGTAGCGGAAGCGGATGCAACCTCGATCAAGGCGAGTCCATGGCTTTCCGCAGCGAACGACCGCCCGCTTGGATCAACCCGGGAGACGTACCCACCACCGTGCTCTGGATCAATACGCCCAGAACTTTCTGACGTAGCCAGCTCGACGTGGAGGTGCTGTGTCGCTGATAGCGCTCGAGGAACAGGCAATCACAACCCACGCCGTGAGGTTAACTGGGAAGTGGCACGAAGCGCTTGAGTTTGCCGCTGGCCTGGTTGCGGCCCAAGGTCTCGACCGAGCGAATGCGAATCGACGGGTGGGCAACGCCGTGGCGCTGCATCGCCGAGACCAATTCCGGGACCATGTCTTGCACGCCCGTGCCAGTGACGGCCAGTACGTCCGCGCCGCGCTCGGTCTGCAGCACCTGGTACTCGACGATGCGCGGGTCGGTGCCGAGGACGTGCCGGAAAGCGCTGGCGGGCACCGTGTGTGAGCCGTAGACGAAGTCGTCGTCACCGCGACCGCTGATGTCGGCCACCCTGGCGAACGCGCTGCCGCACGCACACGGGTCCGACATCATCGTGATCTCGTCGCCGAGGTCGTACCTGACGAAGGGGAACGTGCGGTTCGAAAGGCCGGTGGCCAGCGTGCGCGCCGCAGGTTCATCGCGCCCGACGGGCACGCCGGCGTCGTCGACGCGTTCGAGGATCACCTCGTCCTCACAGATGTGCAGTCCCGATCCGTACCCGCAGCCGACCGCCTGCACGCCGAGTTCGGTTGAGCCCCAAAGATTGTGCATGGGCGCATGCCAGGCGTCGACGATCGCGTCGCGGTCCTCGGGCAAGAGCGGCTCGGAGTTCGTGCTCACCCGCCTCGGTCGGATGTGAAGATCACCTGCCAACGACGCGCGGGCCAGCCGGCCGATGACGCTGGCATACCCGACGAGATGGGTGGGAGCGTACGCTTCGACCGCCGCGAGCACCTCGTCGAAGGGTGCGCCGGCTCCGATGACGGCGGTGTCCATGTCCGCGCTGGTGGGCACGTCGAACAGCGGGGTGCTGGCGTGCGGCGGCACCCCGGCCGTGAGCACGGCGAGCCGCGCGGGCAGCGCCGCTTGGTGGCGCCGTTCGGCCCTCGCCTGCATGCGCCACGCGAGGCACGCCGTGGTGACGAAGAACTGCCAATCCCAGACATATACCCCGCGTACCCCGCTGGCGCCGCCGGAACTGAACACCTGTTGATCGTTTCGGGTATAGGAGAACCAGGCCTGCTCAGTCAAAACTCGCTCTGCCACTTCACGATTGAGGTCGGGCGTCGTCACGATCGCATCCCAGTGGCATTGCGCCTGGGCTTTCGTCAGCATCGGAATCGACGCCAGCTCGGGTGCCGTCACCGCCTCGAAGTCGACGCCTCGCAGCCGTTCGCCGTAGAACGGCGAACGCTCGTGGGCGTACGCAAGCACCGAGCGCAACCTCTGATCGCGGTACCGCCGAATCTGCTCTGCCGACCAGTCGAGGCGGGCCACATGGTCGGCGAGTGCCGCGTGCACGGCATGAAGGTGCGCGGCGCGGATGCGTTGGTATGCGGACCGTCCCATCGTGGCTCCCCTCTCAGCTTGTCAGTGTGACCCAAGAGTCACGCTGAGCGCCGGGCTTCGGATGGTGCTCGTGCTGCGCACCTCGAGCAGGGGGTAATGGATGCGAGGTGTTCGGGCACGGCCAGCTTCCGCCGCCGTCAGCAGGTCAGCGGAAGCGGATGTTCAGCGTCGCCAGGCCGAAGATCTTCCGGCCGCCGGACTTCGCGGCGACGATGACGACACCGGTGCGTGTGGCGGGGTCCAGTGACTTGATCCGACCGCTGTACTCGATGTCCGCCCCCTCGGTGGCCGACACGATCGCGGGCGCCGACAGCCGCACCGCGTAGCGGGTGACCGCACCTGGGTCGCCCGACCATGCCGAGGCGAAGCCGGCCCCCAAACCCATGGTGAGCATTCCGTGGGCGATCACGTCGGGTTGGCCTGCCAGCTTGGCGATGTTCTCGTCCCAGTGAAGCGGGTTGGCGTCGCCGGCCACGCCGGCGTAGTTCACCAGATCGCCGCGGGACAGTCGGGCGTGGTGCACCGGTAACTCGTCGCCGACCCTGACGTCGTCGAAGGACGGCGTCCCCGGCGTGCGGGTGGTACCTCCCTCGGCGATCCGAACCGCGCCCGCGGTGCGCACCGTCTTGGAGTACGCCGCATCGGTTTCGTCGACTCCAAGCATGTCCACGTCGTGCATCATCACCCCCTGCACGGCCGTCCTGATCGCCGGATCGACATCCTCGGCGGTGACACCGACGACGGTGGTGTGCAGGGTGTGCACCCGCTCGCCGTCGGTGTCGGTGAAGGTGTTGGTCACGGTGATCAGGTCTCTGCCGGCGATCCTGCGCACAGACGACAGCTCGACGTCGGTGTGCAGTTCGTCGCCTGCCACGATCGGTCGGTGCTGCTCGAAGACTTCTTCGGTCTGCAGGTACATGTCGTAGCCGATGACCACCGATTCGAACAGGTGCCGATTGGCTGCCATGGCCGGGGCCGAGGTGAACGTCAGCGGCGCCACCAGCCCCGAATAACCCAGCTCCGTGGCGGCCGCGACGTCCCAATGCGCGGGGTGGTAGTTCTGCACCGCACGGGCAAACTCGCGGACCTTCTCGCGGCCGACCAGGTACGTGTCGTCGACCCGGTAGTAGTGGCCGACCCGTGATTCGAGCGCCGAGGTTTCCGTAGCTTCGGTCATGAATTGCCCAACTTTCCTCTCGGCCCGTTCGCTGAGGTCGACCAACGCACACTAACGCGCGGGCACCACGCCACTACGGGCCGCGACGCCTCACCGTTTGTGTCCGCGTCAGTTCTGCTGGGTTGCGGGACAGCCCAGTTCGCCCGCCACGGCGTGCATGGCGGTGACCGCGGTCGGAACCGGTCATCAGCGCGTTACCGCCAACGATGTGCAGACCGTAGGCGTCCTCCAGGGCCACGAACGTCATCGCGAGTTGGTCGTCGTCGAGCGCCGGCGCGACGTGCCCGACCGACGGCCCGCGGCGAAGATGCCGCGGTCGGCACCGCCATCCGCGCCGGCTTGCCGAGCGGGCCTGACGACGCGCTCATGCGTCTGCTCTACGAATTCGACTTCCTCGGTGGTCGGCGGCAACATCGTCCATTCGGCCGACGCGCTCTCCGACCGCGTCGGCGCAGCGCTCGGCGAAGACCCGGTGAGCGCCGGGACTGCGACGTCCCACGTGCACTGCCATTGAAGAACCAGCACCTGTCGTCGATGATTGGCGCTGGGGGCGTCGTGACACTAGCTTTCCTGGGGTGACGTCCTCAGTTGCCTGCGCAGTCGCGCGGTGGATCTCCCCCTGCCTGGCCGTTGCGGCCGTCGCCGTCGTCGGGCTTCATGCCGCTCCGGTGCGGGTCGGTTCAGCGCCGGCGATTCGCCTGGTCGACGCGGCAAATCCGTTGGCCGGGCAGGCCTTCTACGTCAATCCCAACTCGGCGGCCATGCGCGCCGCGAACAGCGCCAATCCGCCGAGTCCCGAATTGACCGCCATCGCGAACACACCGCAGGCGTACTGGATGGACCAGGCATCTACACCCGCCGTGGACGCGAAGTACATCGCGGCCGCGCAGGCCGCAGGCACCATGCCGATTCTGGCGCTCTATGGAATCCCACATCGTGACTGCGGCAGTTTCGCCGCCGGTGGGTTCGGCTCGGCCGCGGCCTACCGAGGGTGGATCGACGGCGTCGCAGCAGACGTCGGCTCGGGACCGGCGGCGATCATCCTCGAACCCGATGCGCTCGCCATGGCCGACTGCTTGTCGGGTGATCAGCGCCAGGAACGCTTCGATCTGATGAGCTACGCCGTCGACACGCTGACCCGCAACCCGGCGACGGCCCTGTACGTCGACGCTGGTCACTCCCGTTGGGTGAGCGCCGACGACATGGCCGCCCGCCTCAACCAGGTCGGTGTGGGCAAGGCGCGCGGTTTCAGCCTCAACACCGCGAACTTCTTCTCCACCGACGAGGAAATCGGTTACGGCGAGGCGATTTCGGGGCTGACCAACGGATCCCACTACGTGATCGACACGTCGCGCAACGGTGCCGGACCAGCCGATGGCGCGCTCTACTGGTGCAATCCCAGCGGTCGCGCATTGGGCACCCCTCCCACCACGGCTACCGCGAGCGGGAACGTCGACGCTTACCTGTGGGTCAAACGTCCCGGTGAGTCCGACGGTTCATGCGGCCGCGGGGACCCCGGACCGGGGCGCTTCATGAACCAGAACGCCATCGATCTGGCCCGCAACGCCGGCCAGTAGGGACCGCTCCCACGTACCGCAGCCGCCGGCACGGTTGAGCTGCGCACGTATTGCCTGGCGCGGAACACCGGTTCGCCACTTCGTTTTCCGATGAGACGGAACGCGATCGTGACAAGATGGCACCGGGTCGTTGAGACTCAGAAGTGGGGGGCCGTGCCGACCACCAGTAGCCGGTTCCGTCTCTGCGTCTCTGCCGGTGTCGCTGTGCTTGCCCTATTGAACGCGCTGGCGCCGTTCGGCGACGCCGCGGCCCGATGGGGAGCGGCGTTGCTTCAGGCGGGCGTCAGCATCGCGGCACTAGCCTGCGCCGTGGCGGTGGCGCGGCGGTCGGCCGGAGTCGCGCGTCGGTGGCGACTGCTGGTCATCGCTGCCGTGACCAGTTGGCTGGCCGGCGAGCTGACGTGGTGGTTGAGCGAAGCGGGTGACCGTGTCAACTCCGCCCCGGCAGTGGCAGTCATCGCGTACTTCTTGGCTCCGGTGCTGGCCTTAGCTGCAATGATCGTCCTCTCACGGGCCGGCGGCGGTCTGCAGGATTGGCACGACGGTCCGTGGCGCCATTGGCGGGTCGTCGCAGTACTCGATGGCTTGGTGGCCGCGGCGGCGTTTTCGATACTGGCCTTCATCGCCGGACTGGGGGCTGTGACGGGCGCCGCCCTGCCGCGATCACAGAACACCACCATAGTGATCGCGTACTCGCTGTTGGAGTTGATCGTCGTGGTCTTGGCGGTGCTCATGGCCATGGCATACCGGCGCGATGGCCCGTATCGAGTGAACTTCCTGTTGTTCTCGGGTGGGGTCGTGCTGATCGTGGTGTCCGACAGATTGATGGGCTACCTGCGCACCGTCGGCGTGGAGTCCGGGGATTTGTGGGGCGGCCTCGGATCCATCCTCGGTCCCGTGCTGATCGCGTTCGCCGTGCTCGAATCGCGGAGCACTCCAACTGCGGAGCGCAAAGAGGACGCCGCCGACTGGGTGCAATCGCTGCTTCCCTACGCGGGTCTCCTCGGCATCGTGGTGCTGATGGCCTTCCACGTGCTCTTTGGACAGACCCTTCCGGTGACGGTGATCTGCACCGGGGTGGTGACGATCGGGCTGGTGAGTGCGCGACAGGCGGTGGCGACGCGAGCGCAGCACTTGCTGACACAACGGCTGTTCGACACCCAGCATCGGCTCGCACATCAGGTACATCACGATCCCTTGACGGGGCTTCCCAACCGGCTGTTGTTCGCGCAGCGACTCGACGATGCGATGAGTGACGGCAAGTTCGTCCTCATCTTCGTCGACCTCGACGACTTCAAGGAGGTCAACGATCAATACGGCCACGCCGCGGGTGACGCCCTTCTGTGCGCCGTGGGTTCGCGACTTCGCCGTTGCATCGGGGCCTTCGACACACTGGCTCGCATCGGAGGAGACGAGTTCGCGATCCTCGTCGAAGGCGAGCACGAGGCGCCCGAGGTGGTCGCCGATCGACTCCGGGTGGCGCTGCGAGATCCGTTCGTCGTCCACGGTTCCTCGGTGCGAGTGCGGGCGAGCATGGGCCTGGTCTGTCCAGGAGTCGGCGAGCCGACGCCGACGTCGGACGACCTTCTGCGGCAGGCGGACATCTCGATGTATGCGGGCAAGCGACTCGGGAAGGACACCGCCGTGCTCTACCACCCTTCCTCAGGCGCAACGGCCGACTTCCCAAGCGCGCTGAGGCAGGCGAACGGAGGCTCACTGCCGGGATTCAGCATGGTCTATCAACCAGTGGTGACACTGCCGGCCGGTACTCCGGTAGCGGTCGAGGCCTTGGCGAGGTGGACCGCGCCGAACGGTATGCAGATCCCACCGGAGACCTTCGTGGCCGTGGCCGAAGGGGCTGGCCTCGGGGCCACGCTCGACGCCATGGTGTTGGACGTCGTCTGCCGCGAGGTGCAGGAGAGCGGACTGCAACTCGATTTCCACGTCAACATCGGTGCGGCGCGGCTGGGAAACCAAGCCTTCGAGCAGCAGGTGATGCGGACGCTGGAGCGACACGCCATCCAACCGGACAGACTGGTGCTGGAGATCACCGAAACCGTTCCCGTCGTTGACCTTTCCGAAGCGGCCGCCACAATCGCGCGCCTGTGTACACAGGGTGTGAGGGTCGCTCTCGATGACTTCGGCGCAGGGTTCAACTCGCTGACCTACTTGCACGCGTTGCCAGTCCGAGTGGTCAAGCTAGACCGCAGTCTGGCCGTCGGCGCGGAGCCCGATCGACGCCTGGCGCTGTACCGCTCCGTGATTGGGCTGTGCGACGCACTGGGCCTCGACGTGATCGCCGAAGGAATCGAATCCACCGATCAGGCCGACACGGTGTTCGCCGCAGGTTGTCGACTTGCCCAAGGCTATCTGTTCGGGCGCGCGGTGCGGATGAGCGAGTTGGGTCCCGCAACATGGGCATCCCGCGAAGCCGGCGACACCGATCGGAGTGTCCGCGGCTCCAGTCGCTGAACCAACCGGCAGCACCGACCATCGAGGTACCGGGTGCGACGATGTAGCCATGACCGCAACGCTTGTCGCGAAGAATGTGGCGGGCGGATTCGCCCATCGCACCCTGTTCGAGGGGCTCGACCTGACCGTGGCACCGGGTGATGTGATCGGCGTGGTCGGCGCCAACGGCGCGGGCAAGAGCACCCTGCTGCGGATACTGGCCGGGGATCTCGAGCCGCTCGCCGGTACGGTCAGCGTCGCGCCGGCCGACGCGTTCGTCGGGTGGCTGCCGCAGGAGCACGAGCGCGTGGCCGGGGAGACCGTGGCCGCCTACGTCGCGCGCCGTGCGGGATGCACCGAGGCGACGCAGGCCATGGAGGCGGCGGCCGCGGCGTTGGCAGACCCGGGCCGGAGTTCCGCGGAGCTGGATCCCGCCGACGCCTACGCCGCTGCGCTGGATCACTGGCTCGCCACTGGTGCCGCCGACCTCGACGAGCGGTTGCCGGCAGTCCTGGCCGACCTGGGCCTGGACTCCGATGCGGTGCGGCCGGAGTCGACTCCGATGACCGCGTTGTCGGGAGGGCAGGCCGCGCGTGTCGGGCTGGCGGCACTGATGGTGTCCCGGTTCGACATCGTCCTGCTCGATGAGCCAACCAACGATCTCGACCTCGACGGACTCGCGCGGCTGGAGAACTTCGTCCGCGACCTTCGCGGTGGCGTGGTGCTGGTGAGTCACGATCGAGAGTTTCTCGCCCGCAGCGTAACCCGCGTCCTTGAACTGGACCTGGCGCAGAACACCACCACCGTCTTCGGTGGCGGCTATGACAGCTATTTGGAAGAGCGTGAGGTAGGCCGCCGACACAGGCGCGAACAATACGAAGAGTTCGCCGACAAGAAGGCCGACCTCGTGGCGCGCGCACGCACCCAGCGGGAGTGGTCGAGCCAAGGCGTCCGCAACGCGATGCGCAAGGCTCCCGACAACGACAAGAACCGGCGGCGCGCAGCCACCGAGTCCAGTGAGAAGCAGGCGCAGAAGGTGCGCCAGATGGAGAGCCGGATCGGCCGCCTCGAGGAAGTGGTCGAACCCCGCAAGGAATGGACCCTCGAGTTCACCATCGGCACCGCGCCCCGGTCGAGTTCGGTCGTAGCAACCCTCGACAATGCCGTTGTGCGGCAAGGTGAATTCGTCTTGGGGCCGGTGTCGTTGCAGGTCGATGCAGGCAAGCGGATCGGTATCACCGGTCCCAACGGGGCTGGAAAGTCGACACTGCTGCGCCTGCTCCTAGGTCGCCAGCGGCCCGATGAGGGCCGAGCGACTCTGGGCGCCAACGTCGCCATCGGCGAGATCGACCAGACCCGTGCCGATTTCACCGGTCCCGGGCGACTGGTCGATCGCTTCGAACAGCGTGTGCCGGACTGGACGACCGCCGATGTGCGGACCCTGCTTGCGAAGTTCGGGCTGCGTGCCGACCACGTGGAGCGTGCGGTTGACGAGCTGTCACCAGGTGAGCGAACCCGCGCCGGCCTTGCCTTGCTGCAGGCGCGGGGCACCAATGTGTTGGTACTCGATGAACCGACGAACCATCTCGACCTCGCCGCCATCGAGCAACTCGAAGAAGCGCTCGAGACCTATGACGGCGCACTATTGCTGGTGACACACGACCGCCGGATGTTGCAGAACGTTCGCTTGGATCGTTTGTGGCTGGTCGACGACGGCCACGTTGCGGAGTCGTAGCTAGACAGTCGTCATGCCGTCTTGAGGTAGTCGGCTCCTCCGACGTAGGTGATGCCCGACGGGTTGGGGGTGGTCGCGGCATTGACGATCGCCGAGGCGAACTCGTTGACCGTCGGCTGGGCGGCCCCGCTGGGGCGGGCCTCCACGGCTTCGGGGTCACGTCGCTGCAGAAGCCTGACGATGATGGTGCCGTCGATCATGTCGCCGGAGACCACGGCGAAGCGCACGCCGGCCTGGTCGAACTGCGAACGCATTCCGTAGAGGGCGGTCTCCCCGGCGCGCTTGCTCGCGGCCACCGCTGCATAGCCTTTCGGCACCGCCTTGTTGGGATAGAAGTGCGCCTGGTGGCTGGTTACGAACACGATGCGGCTGCCTGTCGGCATCAGGGGCATGGCCAACAGCGCGAGCCGCCGTTGGGCGTCGCGGTTCAGGCGCATGGCGTAACCGGGGTCAGCGCCCAGTTCGAGGCCACCCGACGCATTGAGGATCAAGGCATCCAATCTGCCGAACCGAGCCGCGATGTATCCCATCATCGCTGCGGTGCCGTCTTCATCGGAGATGTCGGCAGCCAGCGTCGAGGCGTGCCCGCCGACGTCGCGGATGGCGTCGGCAATGTCCTTCGCGCGCTTGGCCTTCTCGCGGTAGTTCACGATGACGTGGGTGTCGGCAGCGGCGAGTTGCTGTGCGACCTCGGCGCCGATACCCCTCGATGCGCCGGTGACCAGGACGATCCGTGCCGGTGATTGCATAGCTGTTTCCTTCCGTCACTGCAGTGCGTCCGAACGCTCGTTGACCCGCGTTACCGCTGGTGTCGATGCCGCGTCTGGCTGCCGAACCCCTACCGTACACGAATCTCTAAGAAAAATAAGATGAAAATAAGGTCACAGTAAGGTCATGATCGTGGGATCGGATGGGACGACGCGGGACGCAGTACGACCGATGTCCCGCCGAGGGCGGCAAGCAGCGCGAAGGCCGTTGGGTAGCCGCAAGACTCGATGAGCGCACCGACCAGAGGCGCGCCGAGCGCTTGCCCTGCTGCGATCGCGAAGAACGACATGCCGACGCCGAAGGCCACGGCTTCCGGATACACCCACGTACTCCACAGCAGCAACAGTCCGGTCAGGCTGATGTAGGTCGCCCCGAAGACGCTCGCCGCCAACATGACTCCCGCGACGTGATCGGCGGTGAGGGCCAGTAGCAGGGTCGCCGCGGACATCGCAGTCATGGCGACCGCCCACGCCGGCCGAAATCCGATTCGCTGTACGGCGACTCCACCGAGGGCGCCCGCAACGCCGGCGGCTCCGAGCACGATCCAGGCGGCTGTCGCGATTTCCTGGCCTCCGGCACGACCAGTGCCGATCAGGTCCCGACCGAAGTTCCACACGGCGATGCTGCCCAGCCCCGTCAGAAACGACGCGGCCAGCAGTTGCGCCGTGCCAGGCCGGTTCCGGCGCGTGGGGGCGCTGCGCCCAGCTCGCAGCGTCCGGCCGTTTCGCAGGGTCAACGCGATCCACGCCGTGACGGCGGCGGTGATCATGGCGTACGCGCCCCATGCAATCCGCCACTGGTCGAAGAGCACGAAGGCGATGGGGCCGGAGGCCACCACACCGATCCCGGTGCCCGCATTGACGACGGTCTGGGCACGGTCGGCCGCACCGGCGGTCATCCGTTGCGCAAGGACGGTCGCCAGTGGTGGGGAGGCGAGACCGGTGCTGGTGCCTGCGATCAGGACGCCCGCAGCCAGCACGGCCGCCGACTGCGCCACTGCGACGATGACGATCCCCGCCGTGGCGACGGTACCTGCGGCGACGGCCATCCGGCGGACGCCGACGCGGTCGGTGAACATCAGGGCGACCACGATCGCCGCGCAGTAACCGAGGTAGCTCCCCGCTCCGATGACCCCGATGGCGGTGGGACTCAGA